>JACMRP010000019.1 GCA_014376325.1 Pseudobdellovibrionaceae bacterium | reverse complement strand
GCCGCGGCCGGTGGTGCCGATCTTTTCGTCTGACAGAGCTAGCTCGCGCGCGGTATCGATCGCCTTATGGTAAGGCAAGATGGCGGTCGCGGTGTCGGAGATCAGCAGCTGCTTTGGATTTTGTAAATGACCGTTGTCTTTCAACGCGCGAATCTCGTTCAAGATTCCAAAGACGTCGATCACGACTCCTGAAGTTACCAGGCACGTCGTTTCGGGATGCAGAATTCCGGAAGGGATTAAGTGCAAAATAGTTTTGATTCCGTTGACGACGAGCGTATGGCCCGCATTGGCTCCGCCCTGATAGCGGACGACAAAGTCCGCGTTCGCCGCAAAGACATCGACCAATTTACCTTTACCCTCATCGCCCCACTGGGCGCCAACAACAACTGTTCCAGACACGGCATAACCTCATTCTTGGTTTTTAGACCGCCAAAGAATCTATGATCAAGAAACACATGGCAAGCCTTTACCGGAAAGTTAGGAATCTGATTTGAAAGGTGTTGCACCATACCACGGGACTTGGGGCGGCAGAGTGTCTGAGGTGGTGCCCGCCAAGAAAAACCCGACTAATTTTTGAGCAGCGATGTTGGATGCCTTGTAGAAAGCATCTTCGGTGTTGGCGCCAATGTGCGGCGTTAAGACGACATTTGGGTAATTCAGCAATTTTGAGTTTCTCGGCAAAGGTTCTTTTTCGTAGACATCAAGGCCGACGGCTTTGATCCAGCCATTTTCAAGAGCCTCGCAAAGATCTGGTTCGCGAATCACCGAACCCCGGGACGTGTTGATCAGAATAATTCCTCGATGAATGTATTCGAACTGCGAACGGTTCAACATAAAATCTGTTTCAAGAGTTTTTGGGACGTGAAAGCTTAACACGTCCGAAGTTTTCAAAACTTCTTCGTAACTTAAACGGGTGACCTTATGTTTTTCAAAATATTCGTCTTCTTGGTACGGATCGAAGGCGATGACGTTCATGCCGAAAGCCTGCGCGAGCAAGGCCACGCGAGTGCCGATGCGCCCGAGTCCCACAATTCCGTGAGTGCGGCCGTTTAATTCCATTCCGATCAGGCCATCGCGATTCCACTCTCCGGCCTTCATTTGTTTGTGAGCGGTTACCAAGTTGTTGGTGCAAGCAAGGATCAGCGCCATTGTCAGTTGCGCGGCACTTTCAATATTTGCCGAAGGAGTGTGCATCACGGTGACGCCCCACTTTTTAGTCGCGACCAAATCGATATGATCAAAGCCGCTTGTGGCGGTGATGATCACTTGCAGGTTTCGGGCCTTGCTCAGCAGCTCTTCGTTGATAAGTGTACGGCTCCGAATGATCAACGCGTGAGCACCGACTAAATGCTCGAGCTGCAAGTGCGTGGGGGACTCTGCGCGGACGACTTCAAGATTCGGTTGTTGTTGCAAGTATAAGAACACATCCTGAGCAAATCGGTCGGTAATCAGCACTTTCTTTTTCATGAGTGTGCTCCTAGCCAAATTCTTAGCTCGCTTGCGACCGCTTCGATTTTTTCGTCAGAAATAAATGAAACGTCAAAGCTCTGCAAAGTTTTTCCGAGAGCGCTCATCAAGCGAATCATTTCTGCATCTTGAATGTAACCCATGTGACCAATGCGGATGATTTTGCCTTTGGCCTGGTCTTGGCCGCCCATAATTGTGATATTAAACTTTTCTTCGAGGTAGGAGCGAATTTTCTGTCCGTCCATTGTCGCCGGCACGGTCAGGGCGGTGACCGAATCACTCGGCGACTGTGCGTAAAGGCCGAAGCCTAATTTTTGTGCGAAGATGCGGGTGGCTTCGGCCCTGCGGTGAATGCTTGCAAAAAGCGCATCCAAACCTTGTTCGTCGATCAGGCGCAAAACCACATCCAGCGCACGCACTAAAGTCACCGAGGAACTAAAAAATGTTTCTCCGTTGGCGTTGGACTTTTTTTCGCGGCGAATGTCGTAATAGTATCTTGGCGTCGTGCATTTTTCAAAAAATGACTCCGCCTTTTTCGAAAAGGCGACGAAGCTTAACCCCGTCGGCAGCATCAATGCTTTTTGCGATCCCGCGACGATGCCGTCGATTTTCCATTCGTCCATCGGTAGCGGAAAAGCACCCAGCCCCGTGATGGCGTCAACTAATAACAAAGTATTTGGCAGCGGTGCTATCAAGGCGGCCAATGCGCGGATCGGGTGGACGACGGCGGTGCTGGTTTCGCACGCCTGGCAGAGTACCGCACGCGTTTCGGGATTTTGTTTCAGCAAAAGTTGGACGTCGTCAACGCGGACGGATTTTCCCCATTCGACATTGTGGACGATGACTTTTGCGCCGAAAACCTTGGCCATTTCTGCCCAGCGTTCCCCAAACTTTCCGGACACGATCGCTAGGACGGTTTCGCCGGGGCTGACGGTGTTGACCAACAAAGATTCCATCCCGCCGCTACCGGTGGAAGAATGCATGTAAACTGGTTGCGTGGTTTGAAATATTTTTTTGAGGCCTGCTAGGACCCTCGACAGGATTTTATCGAACTCCGGAGTGCGGTGATGAATCATCGGCAATCCGAGTGCGGCCCGCACTTCTGGATGAAGGTTTACCGGCCCTGGTGCCAAAAGGCTGTAATCGTGGTGTGTGGGGTCAAGAGAGCTCATGATTTTTTCAATTCTTCCTTGAAGTTTTCGTTCTGCTATACTCAACTAATCCGGTGAAGACTTCAAGAATATTTAGACCATTGGCTCTGCGGGCGGCGCTGCTGCTTATCGTGTCGGCGACTTTTTCGCTTTGCAACCTTGGTTGTGCGTATCGATTGGGCGCGTCTTCGCGCACCTTGCCTGGGGGATATAAATATCTCTCGATTCCTGTTTTTAAGAACCTCACTCAGGAGACCGGTCCCGAGGTGGGCTTTACGAACGCGTTGATTAAAGAATTTGAACGATCTCAGGTTGGAAAAGTCACGAGCGAAAGCTTGTCCGATGTCACGATCGTTGGCACCATCACTTCGATTCAATATATAGCCGGCACCGGAATTATTTCAGATCCCGCAGTCAATAATCTTCCGCGCGGAACTGTCCTTGCCAATGATTATCGCATTTTGGTGACCGCGACCGTGCGGGTGATTCGTCAAGCAGATAAGACCGAAATTTGGTCCGGTGGATTCTCTGGTGAGCGCACTTATGTGGCACCGAAGATCACGATTGCCGGTGTCAATTCCGCAAATCCACTTTACAATCTTTCGGCCCGAAGGCAAAATATTGACTCAGTGGCGAGCGACATGATGGCCGAAGCGCATGATCGCATCTCCGAGAATTTTTAGCGTCTTATTACCGCCCCCAATATTCAACGGAGTTTTCTTGGCCCTGATAGATTCGCAAAAGTTTTATCGCGATCTTGAAAAAGGTGAACTCGCGCCTCTGTATTTTCTGTTCGGCGAAGAGCCTTATTTATTGAATCAATGTGTGGATCGTTTTAAGTACGCCGTCTTGAGCGAAGGCGCGATTGATTTTAATTACTCGCTCTTTTACGCTTCGGATGCGGATATTTCTTCGGTGCGTGATGCGGTCGAAACTCTGCCGATGATGGCGCCAAAACGTTTGGTAATTTTAAAAGAAGCGCAAGAGCTAACCGACAAAGAGTGGGGCACCTTAGATTCTTTAATCACGACGCCGGTTGAAAGCACCGTCTTCGTTATTTTGGCGTCCCGGGTGGACAAACGTAAAAAACAAATCCGTTTGATGCTCGAAACCGCCGACTGCGTAGAATTTAAAAAACCTTACGACAGTCAAATTCCTGGCTGGGTCAAGTATATCGCCGGAACTTTGAACTTAGACATCGCCGAAGATGCGATCCTGTTGCTTTCGAAACTTGTGGGAAGCCACTTGACCGAAATCGAAGGAGAGCTTCGAAAACTTGCGGACTTCGTTGGCGATCGTAAGCGCATCGAAGTCAGTGACGTCGCCCAAGCGGTGTCTCGGTCGAAAGAAGAAAACGTCTTCGACTTCACCCGCGCGATCGGTGAAAGCGACCGCGTCCGTGCGTTGGAACATTTAGTTCACCTGTTGGATCAAGGCCAAAACGAGATCGGCATTGTTTCTTTGCTCGCGCGCCACATCCGCATGTTGCTGACGGTGAAGCGTGGAACCGATCAGGGTTTATCAGGGGCGAAGCTCGCGCAGTTTGCCCAAGTGCCACCGTATTTTTTAGAAAACTACGTGATGCAAAGTCGCTTATGGACCGTCAAAAAGTTGGAACAAACGATGGTGGTGCTTGCGGAAACGGACAAAGCACTGAAGTCATCGCCGCTGTCTTCCCACATCTGGCTTGAAAATCTGGTTTTAAAAACCTGCGGAACTTCCCAAAACGCAAATATGTAGTGCTGCAAAATGTATCAGGCTAAGTGTAGCCATCGATCTCGGCACCAAGAACCGTGATCAAAGCCAGAACGTGGGGCAGGCTAAACTTGGCACCCTTCATCTTAACTTTACGCAAGTCGAACAGATAATTGGTGCTAGAGCGAAAGTCCGCGTCTGTCAGGTTTGCGCTGTCGAAATTGCTGCCGGTCAAATTTGTTCCGGAAAAATCAGCAAAAGTTAAGTCGGCTCCAGAAAAATCAACATCTACTGCGGCGCAGTCTTTCGCGACAAGGCGTTTTAGTTTTTGGCTCTGAAAACTGGACAGGTTGATCTTCGATCCAACAAACTGCGGAGTTTCAAAACGCCGAAGCACGCACCAGTTTACGCCGATTAGATTGCAAGATTCAAAAAGGCAATCGCGTACTGAAGCATTGGTTAAATTCTGATTCGCTAAATTGCAGCTGACAAATTTGCACGTCAGAAGCGATACCGACTTCAAAGAGATCTGCGAAAAGTCGATGCCGCTAAATTCACAATCCTCAAATTCCGCGCCCGCAGAAAAATCCGCTTCAGATATATTGTCATTGTCGTAAATCAAAACCGTGCTCATAGTTTATTTCTTCCGGCTTACTTGTAGGATCAGTCCGCGTGCGGGGCGATCGGTCAAACTCACGCCGAGTACGCCCTGGTAACTTTTGTCTGCGATGCGGAGTTCGTAGTCTCCGCGAGTGAGTCTTTGGGTGAATCGAAACTCGCCTTCAGACCCTGTCGAGATTCTGGTAAGTTCGATCCATTGATTTGTTTCATTTTTCCTAAATAGAGATAATTCAACTCTGGATAACGGCAGAGGAATATCGCCATTTAATAGGACCTTGCCTTCGATCGCCGAGTTCGAAGCTTGGCCCATTGCCTGGTTTGTAATGTCAAAACCGCTCGGTTTATTAGCGTCGATCGGTTGTCCACCCGTTTGCATGCCGACCGGGATATAAACATCGTAGTCATGATTGATGGCTTTTTCTTTGATTCTGCAAGACGCTAATACAAAAGCAAAAGCAAAAGCGAAAATGAAAAATACATTCTTCATAGGGGTTTATCCTCCGGCTCAGCTGCCAACTCAGCAACGTCAGTTTCAATGTAAGTTTTGTCCGAATCTTCGCGCAGTACTTGCGCGAGCTGCTGAACGCCCTGGCGAGAAACGTCGATCAAAACCTTATCGTCTTTTCGAACTTTGAACTGCTCTTCGGCCATGCGCTCATCGTGGACGCGGAAGCGGTCGATCATTGAAGTCGCGCGTTTTTCGGCGTAACCCATTTCAACTAACAGCTCTTTTGTCAGTGCAAGACTGGATTCGATCGTTTCGCGTTTGGTGTGCTGAATGCCGAGTTCCATCATTTCAAATAAATGCGCCCGGTTCCGAACGCGAGCGAAAATTTTCAAATGCGGATGCTCTTCGGTCAGCGTGGTTGCGATGTCGTTGGCGGTTTCCATGTCGTCGACCGCGATTACAAAATACTTGGCGTTAGCCGCGCCGGCGGCCTCTAAAATTTCTTTGCGGGAAGCGTCTCCGTAAAATACTTTATTGCCGAATTTTCTTAGCAAATCGATTTGTTCAGAATCATGGTCAATCGCGATGAAAGGAATATCCTGCGTCCGCAAGATACGGCCAAAAATTTGTCCGAAACGCCCAAAGCCAGCGATGATCACTTGCGCGTTGTTGCCGATGATTTCGTCGTAGACGGGAACTGGTTTCTTAGTTGCAACGCACGCGTGGAATTTATCGTTGGCAACCATGATAAACGGACTGATCAGCATCGACAGGGTCACCATAACGGTCATGCGTTGGGACCAGTCTGCAGACAAGACGTCCGTACTTTGGCTGACGCCAAAAATGACGAACGCGAATTCACCACCCTGAACCAAATAAACGGCCAAATTTCTTGAAGATGAAGAATTCAACCGCATCGTTCGCCCGATCGCGTAGATGACGACGGCTTTAACCATCATATAAACGACCGTCAGCAAAATAATCTGAACCGGGTGCTGAAAGATCAGTGAAAGATTCACCGTACTGCCAACCGAAACGAAAAATAAACCCATGAACAATCCACGGAAAGGTTCAAGGTCCGCTTCAAGTTCGTGACGGTATTCCGATTCCGAAAGAAAAACTCCGGCCAAAAATGCCCCAAGTGCCATCGAAAGTCCTGATTGGTGCATTAAAAAAGCGACGCCCATCACGATCATCAGAGTCACGCCGGTGAAAAGTTCGCGGCTTCGAAGCGTCGCGATCTGCCGGAAAAATGGCCCCATGACAAACCGACTCAGCAGCGCAAGCCCGACCACAATCAGTGCCGCCTGGCCCCACAGCACTTCGTGCGACTGTGTTGCAGCGGCTAAACCTAAAGTTGGAATGATCGCTAAGGCGGGGATCGCGACCACGTCTTGCATCAACAAGATCGCAAACGATCCGCGACCGAATTCAGTATTCAGTACTTTCTTTTCGGTGAGTGACTGCAAAGCGAAAGCCGTGGACGAAAGCGACAGCGCAAAGCCCGCGACCAAACTGCTACCCCAAGAAATATCGAGCGTGCGTGCAAGCAACGTAAAAACGGCGGTGCAGAATAAAATCTGCAAGCCACCGAAACCGAGCAAAGTTTTTTTCATTGCCCAAAGGCGCTTTGGTTGAAGTTCTACGCCGATCATAAAAAGCAAAAAAACGACACCAAACTCGGCAAAGCTTTCCATCGAATGCGGGTCTTTAATAACCCCGGTCACTTGCGGTCCGATCAGGATGCCTGCCGCAAGGTATCCTAAGATACTGCCGAGGCCCAATCGCTGAAACAGGGCCACCAGTAAAACGGAGGATCCCAGAACCACAAAAATCTGAAATAAAAATGTCTGCATTTCCATGTGCCACCAAATCTAAGAGACTTCAGTGGAAAGGTCCAGATTTAAGTCCAGTCTGCGCCGCCGCTTTCAAGGGGAAGCGGCAATAGACCGATAGGTAGAGTATGAATTCAGAAGAGAAATATTCATTTCGTCGAAAATATCCAAGACGCCCGCTGCACAAGAAAGTGGGAGTGTTGTTTGACGGAGCTTACTTCATTTGTACGAGCGGCGAAATCGGCGAGGGCGGAATGTCGATCGTGAGCGAATACGCTTTGACCGAGGGGCGGGAATTAGTTTTGAATTTTCAGATTCCGAATGGAACCTTTGTGACTTTGCGTGGACTGATCAAGACGGTGATTGCGAAGCATGGCACCGTCACGCACGGGATCGCCTTCGACGTCATTCCACTGTCCTTTAAACGACAAATCCGAGCCTTTGTATCGACTCGGACTATTTCTAACTAGCACATTCATTGAATCGAGCTAGTTAACTTAAATATTGTCCCGAAATATAACTCGGCTTTCGCAATTACTTCGCGCTGATAGCAGCGTGAACGCGAGCAGAAAGTCGGCTGATTTTGCGGGAAGCTGTATTCTTTCCGAAAACACCTTTTTGAGCCGCTTGAGCCATTTTGCTCATCACTTCGCCAAGCAATGCTGGAAGTGACTTCACGTCTTTAGCTTCGATTGCTTTCATTAATTTTTTCTCTTCGGTGCGCACTTTGCTACGACGATTGCTGTTCACGGCAGTACGTTTAACAGATTGACGAGCGCGTTTTGCTGCAGACTTATGATTTGCCAAGGGATAACCTCCACACTAAGCATTTGTAAACTAGAGCACAGGTGATAGCACATGGCCCCAGGCGATTCAAGCAAAGAAGTACGAAAAAACGTAACTCTCCAAGCACTTAGCATGTCTGCCGGGACATTTTCGAGTCGCATCTTGGGCCTGCTCAGGGATATGGCACTGGCGGCGCTTTTCAGCCGAGAGGTCACCGACGCGTGGACCGCGGCCTTTCGACTTCCCAATCTTTTCAGGCGTTTACTGGGGGAAGGCTCGTTGTCTGTCAGTTTTATTCCGGTCTTTGTCGAAGCTCGCGTGGATTCCCCAGAGCGGGCGCAAAACCTCGCGAATGGCTTTTACACGCTGTTGCTGTTGTTTCTGACGGTGCTCACGACGGCGGGGATTGTTTTCGTGGAACCTTTGATGCGCCTCATGCTGAGTTCCAACTATGAGCCCGAGAAATTAGCTCTGACGGTACGGATGGCCCGCATCATGTTCGGTTTCGTATTTTTTATTTCGGTGTATGCCTACTTCATGGGGATCCTGAATGCTTACGGAAAGTTTGCGTTGCCGGCCATGGCGCCCATGCTCTTTAACGTCGCGATGATCGTGTCGACGGTCTTACCCGGGACGTGGTTTCCGTTTGTGGGTGACGGACTTGCTTGGGGAGTTCTTGCGGGCGGAGCGCTGCAAATGGCCATCTTGGTGCCGGCATTGGTTCGATTGAAAGCGATGCCTCGTGGGGTAGATTTTCGCGGCAACGCCGACGTCGGGCGCATTTTGCGAAACATGCTTCCGGGATTGCTCGGAATGGGTTTGCTGCAATTTACGACGATCGTAAATTTAAAATACGCAAGCGGCCTTGGCGACGGCGCGATTTCGTACATCTACTGGGCCGATCGTTTACTGGAACTTCCGCTGTCGCTCGTGGCGGTGAGTTTGGGCGCGGCCTTATTGCCTTCGCTCTCGGGAATGTGGGCGCGCGGGGAGCGGGCCCGGATGGCTTCGACCGCGAATTATTATTTGCGACTGAATTTATTCATCGCGGTGCCGGCCGCTTTGGGTTTGTACGTTTTGGCTTTGCCGATCGTCGAAGTTTTATTTATGCGTGGACGGTTCACCATGCAGGATGCCGAAGCAACGGCCGCGGTCTTAAGAATCTACGCGGTGCTGTTGATTTTTGCGAGCGCCGTGCGCGTGCTCGTACCGTCTTATTACGCGATTAAAAATACGTGGTTTCCTGCGGTGGTTGCATGTGTCGCGCTCATCATGCACATGACTTTGGCGCCACTCATGATGGCGCAGTGGGGGCTTCAGGGACTCGTTGCTTCGTCGGCGGCCAGTGCGGCGCTGAATATCATTTTGTTGCTCGCGTGTTACCGCAAATTTGTGGGGTCCTTCGATTACGCGAAATTGTTTGTGCACTTGTCGAAGTTCGTGGGTGCGGGCGCCCTGATGGCCCTCGTGTTACAAGGTCACGGAGTTCTCGCGAATATTGTTGGCAATGGCTACATCGCGAAAGTCGGGATACTCGCACTTACGATCGCGATCGGCACCGTCGTCTACGCAGTTGCGAGTAAGCTCCTCGGCGTTGAAGAACTCGTTGCACTTTCGAGGAAAACGAAGCGCCTTGATGAAAGCTCGCGATAACGCACGGGTTCGCCGCTACGGTGCGGGCAAGTTTTGAATCCTGGCAAGCGTTTAAGTTTACGTACGTTTGCTATAAACTATGAAGCCCGTGTGTTTGGCTACTTTATCGTATAAGACTCTTGCAGCTTCATTCGACTCGTGGGTCATCCAATATACCTGCGTTGAGCCGTTCTCTTTCGCTTGCTCAGATACCGCTAAAATCAGTGATTTGCCGATACTCTTTCCTCTAAATTTTTCTTCGGTATACAGATCTTGAAGATAGCAGACATCATTCAGCAGCGCCGTATGCCGATGAAAGAGATACGCAGTAAATCCGACAAGTCTTCCATCAACTTCTGCAACTAGCGCATGCACAGTCTCGTGGGGATCTAAAAATCGCTTCCAAGTTTTTATTGTGACTTCTTCAGGGATGGATCTTTTATAAAAAGAATTATATCCTTCCCAAAGGGATAACCAGGCGGAAAAATCATCGAGCTTTACAGGTCTTATTATCATTCTCGAATAATATAAAAAAATTTGGAGACGGTCATCAAACAAATGTAATTTAGATGGCAAAAGATTACTGTGTCTCTAGGTTTCAGACTGGGATAGATGCCTCAGAAGACTCAAGTTTTTTCACCCAGGCCCAGCCAAGCTCTTCCTTGTGAGCCAGAACTAAACTTCGACCGAAAATCTCTCGCGAGTGTTGGCCCGGTGAAAACGCAGAGCTTCCCGGAATCCAGAAACCTCTGCGTTGCTTGACCCACTACAATCCGTGGCGACCGCGCAGATGATTTCGCAATTTTTCTCGCTCTTCTTGTGATAAGTCTTTCCATGGTCCGCCACCGCGATGTCCGCCGAATCGTCGACCAGCAGTTTCGCAAGGATCATCAGCTCGACCGCTTGCAAGTACGTCAGCATCGGTCCGTGAAATAATTGAGGAATTAATTCGTTCCACAGAAAAAATACCAAGCCGGATTTGACCAACAAAAAAGCGATCATGATCGGTATTCCCAAGAATCGGCGAGCGCCTCCGCAGCGACCGCGTTTTTCTTGGTGGGGACTACCGTCATTTTTTGGGTCTTGAATTTGTTCTGCAGAGTTCATCGTAAAACTCCTTCAGATAGGTTCTTAGAAATTGAATCGCGTATCTTTTTTGTGAAAGTAAAGTGTTCAGACGGCGGCCGGTGATCGCCGCGATCTCTTCGCGGAGCCAGGTTCTCGTCCATTCTTCGTCGGGTCGGTCTTGAGAGACCGCATCTGACGGGGAATCTGCCCGGGTTTGAACTTGGTGATCGCTCACGCGTTTTTGTTTGCGGAACCGGTCCAGAATTTTATTCTGCGCCACTTTCGTGAGCCATGCTCCGAGCGAGTCGAAGGCGGCATCTAAGTCATAGGCCTATCTTGCGCGCGATGTATTTGATTAATCCACCTTCGTGATTTTCAACGGCTTCGGTGAGCGCTTTCGCGCGACGTTCTGCGCTGGTCGGAACTTTCAATGCATCCTCGAGTTTCTTCTCGTTTGTCGATACTGTTTAGATGACGT
>JACMRP010000018.1 GCA_014376325.1 Pseudobdellovibrionaceae bacterium | reverse complement strand
CTGAAACAGGCCAGATCCTTGTTGAATCTTGCTTCATCCTCATCTTTTTAGCCGTTCTTCTTATGGGCCTTGTTAAATTTACGGAGAAACAAAATGCAATTTTCGACCATCAAAAACTTTCTGAAAAGATTCGATTCCAAAAGCGATAAGACGCTGTTGTACGCTTTTGTCGCTTTGGGCATCGTCGCACTGATGTTGCACTTTTTTTCCGCTTCAAGTTCAACGCAAGAACCGACGTCGCGCCAGGAAGAAAGCTTCGACGTCGACACCATGATCCCTGCGGGATTTTTGCTAGTACCAATCCAACTCAGTAATTCCGAGTCACTTTCATCGTTAGCTGGACAGTTCGCACTCGTGGATCTGTATGCGGTAGGCGACAAAGGCCGGAAGGGATTTAAAGTGGCGTCCGCGGTGAAACTACTGCGCGCTCCTTTGAATCCGCAGCAGTTCGCGGTTTTAATCCGCGAGAACGAAAGTTCGAAGCTGGTCACGATGGAAGGTCCGTTTTTCGCAGCCCTCAAAAATCGTTCGGATAGTTCGCGATCAGGTTTAGAAAAGTCGAATAAAAGCAATCTAGTCATCCATTACGGAGAATAAATTTTATGTTACGGATATTTGCTATTTTGTTTTTAGCTTTTACGCCCTCACTCGGGCAAGCAATATTGTTTAAATCGGCGGATGTTTCTCAAGAGCAATTCCAGAAAGCCGCTCTCCAGAAAAACCAAAAAACTTATACGGACTGGTACTTTGATCTGCGATCCGACGATCTCTCGGAAGCGCACCAGCAAGTTCAAGATTTTGCGCATGATCTTTTAAAGAATATTTTGAAGCCGTCCCCGCGCCAACTTGAAGATTGGAAATATATACGGGCCACCATTCCACTGAATGACTCCGATATCGAAATACTTTTTCTGCTCGGACAAAAGCTCAATATTAAAAAAGAACTCTGTCGATACCTTGTACTCAAGCCGGCTTTGGATCCAAAGTTAGCCTTAACCAGTGGTTGCAGAGAAGTCTCCGAAACGTTTCCCGCCGCGATTCTTGCGAAAATGAATCGGCGCGATTTGCTGCTTATTGACGGACTACCGTTTCGGAAAGAAGAAATTCCGAAGTCGATCCTTGGAGGAAGCTATCAATGGAAAATCATTTCTGACGAGTTTCGGGATCGTGCTTTTACCGGCACGGCCGCTCAGCTGGCACTTCAAGAATTGGTGACGGTTGGGTGGGTCGATGGCACCGAGAGCCGCTACGAACTCCGACACGAAGACCCCGGCGTCAGGGCCACTTCAGAAATTGTTTTCAAAGAATCCAAATTGGCGCCGGGTATTCCGGTACCAAGAACATTTTCTTCTTGGGCGCAAGATCATAAAGCCACACTTTGGACGGCGGGAGTATTGCTGGCCGGTTTTGCCGCCTATGGTTTGCGGGATAAAAACTTAGTCATCACGAATCCCTAGATGGATAAATACTTCGTCCGTCAAAAAAAAGTTCACTTAAAACTTGGCCCTCAAAAACCGCTAAGTTTTTAAGCGGGTTCGTCCCGGGAAAACGATGATAATCTAATATGTCGCCCTTAAGGGCCGGAATTTTTGCCCTGACGCTTTCGCGGAGAGCACGATCGTTATCCCAAAAAGAAATTTTTGCGACCGGCGAATCGCTGCCGAAGTGAAGTGGAATTCCAGAACGTGAAAGCGTTCCCCACGGAAAAGCATGCTTGTACAGATCGCCAAGCTTATCGACGATCCACTCCCGGTCCGCGAGCCAGTGGCAGGGCTGCATGTGGCAACGCACGTGCAGAGCCTTCATCATCTGTATAGTTTCGGGACGCAGGACCTCAACGTGTTCGAGGTTCAACCACCCGGTCAGTTGATTTGTCGCCATGACTTCACGGGCGATGCGCACCACTTGATGGGCTGCTTCGTCACCGATCGTGTGGACCGCGACTTCGAACCCCCGCTTCCACGATTTTCTTATCAGCGTTTCAATATCCTCGAAACTCCATGCAAACTTTTTTGGGCTGCAGGCACATTGCGACAAATAAGCGGTGTCGGAACCTAAAGTTCCATCGTAAAAAATTTTAATTCCCTGGGCCTGCACGTGCTTTGTCTGCTGTGCCTTCGCGATTTCAGCGATGTCGAGGATCCGATCGAGATCGCGCGGCTCTTCGCACAGAAAGTTTTCTTGCACGTACATGGTCAGTTCACCTGCCTGATCCATCGCGATGGCTTGTTGCCACTGCTGTTCATCGCATGTCATGTCACGAATATGGGTAAAGCCCTCGCGATTAAATAAGTTCATCGCCTTTTTTAGTGCTGCGCGAATTTGCAGATCAGAATATTTTGGCAATGACGAGTAAGCTTTGAAGTGCTCTTCCTCCCGCAGAATTCCTGCGTGTTCAGCTCCGTAGCCGAGCTTTGCCAGGGCCTTCGAATTGAGCCAAGACGTGTGCCCGTCTGCTCGCTGAAACATGACCGGAAAATCCGGAAAGACGCGGTCCAGAGTTTGTTTCGATGGCATTTTTTCATCGGGCCACCGCGATTGATTCCAGCCGAAGCCCACTAACCAATCGTCGCGAAAGTATTCAGGCTTGATTTCATATTTTGAAATGTCTTCTTCACAAGTCATGGCAAAAAGTTTCAGACCGGTTTCGATAAGACCGGTGCCGAGCCAATGAACGTGGGAATCATAAAGTTGCGAGATCTCTAAACGCATAAGACCCTCTGTTTTAGCAGAGGGTCTTCGGTTTTTTTAGTTCTATTTAGACTTAACGGCTGCCAGCAGGAATAATTGTGCCGCCACCAACTCCGCCGCCGAGCG
>JACMRP010000157.1 GCA_014376325.1 Pseudobdellovibrionaceae bacterium | reverse complement strand
GAGCATTCTGCAAAAACATCGCATCGAAAAATTACCCGTCGTCGGCCCCGGTAATAAATTGATGGGCCTGATCACAATCAAGGATATCGAAAAGGCGCAG
This sequence comes from Pseudobdellovibrionaceae bacterium, assembly GCA_014376325.1. The sequence goes on along the minus strand of JACMRP010000157.1, from coordinate 2,708 downwards.
GCCTTTCCGCAAGCGACCAAAGATAGTCACGGTCGACTGTTGGTCGGTGCGGCGTTGGGCGTCGGCGCAGATTCTAAAGAACGTGTGGAAGCTCTCGTTGCCGCTAAAGTGGACGTGGTGTGCATCGATACCGCCCACGGGCATTCGAAGAACGTCGTGGAGATGGTTAAGTACGTCGCTAAAAAATATCCAGACGTCATCATCATTGCCGGCAATGTCGTTACCGCAGACGGTACCATCGCGTTGATCGAAGCGGGTGCGGATGTCGTAAAAGTGGGCGTCGGACCCGGCAGTATTTGCACCACGCGGGTCGTTGCGGGTGTCGGCATGCCGCAAATTTCTGCAATCGTCGAATGTGCGGCCGCCGCAAAAAAATTAGGAAAGTCCATCATCGGCGACGGCGGAATCAAATACTCTGGCGACATCACCAAGGCCCTCGCGCTCGGTGCAAATTCGGTCATGATCGGAAATCTCCTAGCCGGTGCCGAAGAGTCCCCTGGCGAAACGATTTTGTATCAAGGCCGCACTTACAAAGTTTATCGCGGAATGGGCAGCCTTGGCGCCATGGCCAAGGGTTCGAAAGATCGCTACGGTCAGTACGATATATTTGATGACGATAAGCTAGTCCCCGAGGGCATCGAAGGTAAAGTGCCGTACAAGGGATCCGCGACCGGCATCGTGCATCAGCTAGTGGGCGGAATAAAGTCGGGCATGGGTTACCTGGGCGCTCGCAACGTCGAAGATTTGCAAGCCAAAGCGAAGTTCGTGCAAATCAGTGCGCAGGGCTTGCGTGAATCGCACGTTCACGACGTCAGCATCACGAAAGAAGCTCCTAACTACAGACTGGAACAGTAAGAATGACCGAGCGTGGTTTTATTATTTTAGATTTTGGTTCGCAGTTCACCCAGCTGATCGCGAGACGCATGCGCGAACTCGGATTTTATTCTGAAATCCATGCTTATAATTTTTCGCTCGATGAAATCAAAAAAAGGAACCCCTTCGGAATTATCTTAAGCGGCGGTCCGAACTCGGTCTACGAACCGCAGTCGCCCCGCCGGGATGTGAAAGAGCTGCTCGAAGTGAGTCCGGTTTTAGGAATCTGTTACGGAATGCAATTGCTCGCGCATCAACTTGGCGGTGTCGTCGAAAAAAGTGACCACCGCGAATACGGACTCAACCGCATCGCGTGGAAAGAAACTTTAGGCGCCGTCCCCGCAGATCAACAAGTTTGGATGAGCCACGGGGACGTGGTCCAAAAAGTTCCGCCGGGATTTCAGGTTGTTGGAGTTTCGGAAAGCGGCCATATCGCCGCCATGAAGGGCCCGCGCGCGTGGGCATTGCAGTTTCATCCGGAAGTCAGTCACACATTTAAGGGCATCGAAATATTGCGAGCCTTTGCGCACCATGAATGCCAGGCCAAGCCAAGCTGGAACGCCCCGCACATCGCGGATGTGTTGGTCAAAGACATCCAATCCAAAGTCAAAGCCGGGGAGCACGTTCTTTGCGCGCTCAGTGGTGGTGTGGACTCATCCGTCGTCGCCGCATTGTTGTCGAAGGCCTTAGGTCCAGACCGCGTGCACTGCGTGTTTGTAGATAACGGATTGCTTCGCAAAAATGAATACGAAAAAGTGATGAGCGCTTACGAGGCAATCGGTTTAAACGTCAAAGGCGTCGATGCTGCAAAAGAATTTTTAAGTGCGCTTGCCGGCAAAGAAGACCCAGAAGAAAAACGCAAAACCATTGGACGCGTCTTCATCGAAATTTTTGATAAATCTTACGATCATGCGACAAACATTCAGTATTTAGCTCAAGGTACATTGTATCCGGACGTTATTGAAAGCGTTTCTTCGGTCGGGGGCAGCGTCACGATTAAATCGCACCATAACGTGGGTGGCTTGCCCGAAAAAATGAAATTAAAATTAATTGAACCCGTACGAGAACTTTTTAAAGACGAAGTTCGTAAAATTGGGGCGACGCTGGGGCTCCCGGCAGACATGCTGGGACGGCATCCGTTTCCTGGACCGGGACTCGCGATCCGTTGCTTAGGTGCGATCGATGAGCAAAAACTGCAAATTCTAAAAGATGCCGATGATATTTTTATATCGTTCTTGCGCGAGAAAAATATTTACTCCGAAATCTGGCAAGCCTTCTGCGTCCTGCTTCCGGTAAAATCGGTGGGCGTGCAGGGTGACGGACGCACGTACGAACACGTGCTGGCACTGCGTGCGGTGACCTCGAGCGACGGTATGACTGCAGACTGGTATCCGTTCGACTTTGCGATGTTGCGCGAAGTTTCAAATCGCATCACGAACAAAGTTCGCGGAGTGAACCGCGTTGTTTACGACGTCACCAGCAAACCGCCGGGCACGATCGAGTGGGAGTAGTGCTGATCTAGTATTGTTGATCTAGACAATGATCCTGTCGAAGCTCTGAGCGAATTACTTCAAGTTATACTTTTAGACGCCAAAAGCCGTTAAGTATGTATACCTTGGAGAACTTTGTTTATGAAAAAGTACGTTGCTGGATTGTCTTTGGTTTTTATCGCGAGTTTTTCAGACGCCCAAGTGGATCTTGAAACTCAAGACAACTTTTTTAGCAAAGATGCTCAGGTCGAAGATGACCTCGATCGCGCTTACCGCAAAGGTGAGTTTAATAAAACTAGCGAGCAATTAAAAATCGAAGACGTGACCGTCAAAGACGAAATCCAG
>JACMRP010000156.1 GCA_014376325.1 Pseudobdellovibrionaceae bacterium | reverse complement strand
CGAGAAGGTGGATACGATGTTTGCATTTATAGCGGCGACGTTTCCCCCGGAGTCTTTAAAATCACCAATGGCGACCCCGGCGGCAAGTCCCGCGAGTGGCATTTTAATTACGAAAACAGGGCCCGTCAGGATTTGGGATTTTTGATCACGGACGTATCTGCCAGCGGTCGCCAAACGAACGAAACCTACATGATGGTGTTCCCGCGAAAATTTTTGCCGAGTATACGCATCTCCGGCAACACCCAAGTCGTGACTCTTCCGACCGGCGAAACGGTGACCTACGATATTGCGACTAAAAAAATAATCTCTGGTGTTCTGAACGAACAAAAAAACTACTCCGGAAATGGAGTCGTTGTTCGGGCCGACCAAACGGGATCGAATGAAGCCCGCTTCGGCAAAGGGCAACACGGAAGCGCCACAATCACCAAATCAGGAAAATCTTGCCAGGTTCCGAAGAAAGACCTTTGGCCTGATCAAACCGAAAGCTCGGCCTTGCACTTTAAGTTTGCGACCGATGAAGACTTCGATGAATATCTGAAAAAAAAATGCGGCTTCGGGGTTTAGCCAAAACCGCATTCCCTAGAGAGGCTGTTAACCTCTAATATCTTCCGTTATTTAAACTAAACGCGCGGCTGCTGAGACTTTCCGTCATTTTTACGTGGCGGAACCGATTCTTCGGAGCTCGTCGCGATATCTTTCGCTCCTCCAGATGCCAGAATGTCTTTCGCTTTGTGCTGGAAATCGTCGTTGTCCACATGCACTGACAATAACATTCCACCATCACGCACGAGGGATTCGTAGCGCTTAGCTTCGTACTCTGGAATGCCCAACCCTATCAGGGCTCCGGCAACTCCACCAATCGCGCCGCCGATTCCGGCACCGGCAATCGCCGCAACGATCGGTCCTGCCGCTACGAAGGGCCCAATTCCAGGAATTGCGAGCGCGCCGATTCCGGCAAGCCATCCTAAAATTCCGCCGACCGCAAGGCCACTAGTACCGCCAGCAGTTGCGCCTTCAGGAGCTTTCGTCGCTTTTTCGTGAGCAAAGTTTTTTGTGCTTTGCGCACTCGGCATCAACACCGAAATATCAGTGTTGCGGAAGCCGCTCATTTTTAAGTTATCAACGGTGCTTTCTAAAGCCGGGCGGCTATCGAAAATACCAAACACTGCTTTGTGGCCTTTTTCGCCTTTTTCGTTACTTTCGAACATAAAATCCTCCTTAGTGATTCAATTTGTTTTATCTAAAAATAAATAGCTAATGATTCATAATCTCCGACTAACTTCGATCTTAATTATTCGACTTTGGATTTTACTTCCAACTGATTGTCGACTTTCTTTACGCCAGCAGTCCGCTTCGCCAAACCATCAATTTTTTGTTTTTCAGAGGTTGTTGCAACCGGTCCGCGGAGGGTGACCATCCCGTTCAGCGTAATGATTTTTACGTTTTGCGCGTCCGTCGAGAATGATTTGTCCGCAACGACTTCCTGACGGATTTTGCGGGTTAGCTCAACGTCGGATTTGGTTCCCTGCGATTGATCCACAGGAGTGAGAGTATCCATCTGAGCGTCCCGTTCGTTGACCTTGGTGTTGTTGACATCGGAGCCCTTCGCAGAGTTTGCAGCTTGGGAAATTGAACCCGCTAATACCAAACTTGCGATCATCATTGTTGTTTGTTTCATGTTAAATCCTCCATGGACCAAAGTTAAACGGACCGATAAGAGTTTGTTACAAGAATGCTGGAAGAATTCGCGACATTTCATCTGCTTAATGACAAACGGAGTGTTTCAAAATAAAATAAAAGCAATTTTGAGAGGGCTCTTTTGTGAAATCACAACTTTTTTTAGGATCGCTGCTTTTAGTAACATTTTTTTCTGCAAACGTTTTCGCGTCTCAAGTGACTGAGGACCCTGTCCCGAAAACGCAAGATATCGCGAACCCACTCTTAGAAGAAAAACACATTGCGAGCGCGATTCAGGACCAGGACGACAATCGCATTTTCCGTCACAAACCAGTTTATTTTGCCTACAGCAATCCACTGACCAAAGTTCAATTGAGTTTCAGATCTGCGCTGGTGGACGATATCCCGCTGTTTTTTGGATACACCCAAGTCATATTTTGGGAGTTAGGTGCCGACTCAAAACCCTTCCTGGATGCGACTTACAATCCCGAATTCTTTTACCGTTTCAGCCCGGATCGCGATCGATTAAAGACGGTCGATTTCGGTATCTGGGAGCATCAGTCTAACGGTAAGAGCGGCGCCGACTCGCGGTCTTTCGACCAAACTTACGTGAAAGCGGCTTACTCCTTCGAAGGACATCGCTGGGTTACAACCCTTTCCGGAAAGCTCAGCTTTATCTACAACAACGACGAGACCAACAACAACATCAGCACGTATATCGGACCCTTGGATCTTGGGCTTAAATTTACGCAGCTTTATTCAGGCGTCATCGATAAGAGTGAATTTATTTTCAATGCTCACCCGGGTGGTAAATGGGCCACGGATTGGGGCAAGGGCGGTTACGAGATGACTTACAGCTTCAGGTTAGGCGGCCTGAACGTTGTGCCGTCATTTTACATTCAGTACTTCACCGGTTACGGAGAAACTTTGTTAACGTATAACAAGCGCCAAGACCAATATCGTTTTGGACTATTATTCTAGCTGTCTAAAAAGTAGACGTTCTAAATGATCGGCCGAACATTCAGCGCCAAGGTGTATTTCGTCCGTACCTGGCGCGGAGTTTGAAGTACCAGTTAGAATGAAATTCTTCGCCCAAATTATTTTTTCTAGTCGCGCTTTCTAACTACGCGGTCCATGCCACGACGACTTCAAAAACCGCTGCCCGCTTGCCCTTAGACCTCACCCTGGATTCTAAATTCGACAGGGATCCGATACTGGATGGCCCAAGACATCGGGTCATTTATCGTGGAGTTTGGGACGAATCTCATAAAAATTTTCGCATGTGGTTTTCGACCGAAGCGGAAACGAGCACATCCTTGAGGCCGATAATTTTTGGATGAACCCGATCGTCAACGGTTTTGTCAGTAAGCTCTTTATCCGGATGCAGCAGGATTTGAAAGAGTCCGACGGCGTATTCATGGGGTCAGAAAAAGCCGGAACCTTGTTGATGGTAGTGCTAAATCCTGCTGAAGCTTTCGGCAATAAATTTAACGCGCTAGCAGGTCAAAGAATTTTTCGCGATGGCGAAACCGTCGTCGTCAGTAAATCTCCTGAGCGAGTCACGATCGGAGCGCCCGAT
>JACMRP010000017.1 GCA_014376325.1 Pseudobdellovibrionaceae bacterium | reverse complement strand
GCAAAAGATCCGATGACGGTCGAAATCGCGCTCAATTATCCAGAGGCTCCGTTTTTAGCGAACCTCGCGATGCCGTTCATGAATATCCTTTCCAAAGAATACGCGGATCAGTTGTCGGCCGCGAACAAAAAAGAATTTATGGATTTAAATCCAGTGGGAACCGGCCCGTTTGTTTTTCAGTCTTACGCGAAGGGCAGCACCGTTCGCTTCGGCGGTTTCGACGCCTACTGGGGCAAAAAAGGCAACATCGACAAATTGATTTTCACGATCACTCCGGATTCCAGCGTGCGGGCGCAGAAACTTAAAACCGGCGAATGTCAGTTCATGACGGACCCGGCGCCAGCAGATTTGGCCGCATTGAAAACGGACGCTAAGCTCAACGTAATCAGCGCACCCGGCATGAATGTCGGTTACCTCGCGATGAACGTGACAAAAAAGCCTTTTGATAATTTGCTTGTGCGTAAAGCAATCAACCACGCCCTCAATCGTAAATCTTACATCGACGCTATATTTTTGGGTAACGCGACCATCGCGAAGAATCCGTTTCCGCCATCGATCTGGTCTTACAACGACGCGATCAAAGATTACGAATACTCTCCAGAAAAGGCGAAGGCTTTGCTGAAGCAAGCGGGACTCGCCGACGGTTTCGAAACCGAGATGTGGACCATGCCGGTATCCCGTCCCTACAATCCGAACGGTAAAAAACTGGGCGAGATGATGCAGGCCGATCTTGCGAAAGTCGGAATCAAAATCAAACTTGTCAGCTTCGACTGGCCGACTTATTTATCGAAATCTAAGCTCGGCGAACACACACTAATCCAATTTGGTTGGACCGGTGATAATGGCGATCCAGATAACTTCTTGAATGTATTGTTAGGCTGCGCAAGCGTTCAAACGGGATCGAACTACTCCCGCTGGTGTCACAAACCTTTCAACGATCTGATCGTTGAGGCAAAGAAAAACACCGACATTAAAAAACGCACCGAGCTTTATAAAAAGGCCCAAGTCATTTTCAAAGACGAAGCACCGTGGGTGACTTTGGATCATTCGAGCGTTTACAGGGCAATGTCGAAAAATATCAAAGGTTACAAAATGGATCCTTTGGGAGCGGACATCTTTAACAAAGTGACCGTCGAATAATGTTTGCATTTTTCGGGAAGAAAATTTTGGACATGGCCATCACCTTACTCGGGATCACGTTCATTTGTTTCTTGCTCGTGCGACTCGTGCCTGGCGACCCCGTTCTGTTGATGGCCGGTGAACGCGGCATGGACCCGACTGCCTACGCGGAAGCGAAGGCGCGTATGGGTCTTGATAAACCCGTATACGTGCAGTTTGTCGATTACCTTACAAAAGTCGTGCAAGGCGACCTTGGCACTTCGGCAGTTTCGAAAGCAAGCGTCTGGTCCGAGTTCAAAGAAAGATTCCCCGCAACTTTAGAGTTAAGCCTTGTGGGTCTCGTCTTCGCGACGCTGATCGCGATTCCGTTAGGAATCTTGGCGGCGCTGAAAAAAAATACCTTCTTTGATTATTTTTTAATGGGCGGCTCGCTGACCGGATATTCGATGCCGATTTTTTGGTGGGGCCTCGTTCTTATTTTAGTTTTCTCGGTGAAACTCGGTATTACCCCGGTCTCTGGTCGCATCGCTCTAGAATACGACGTTCCCGTTCAGACGGGTTTACTTTTGATCGACACCCTTCGCAGCGAAGTCCGCTCGGTCGACGGATTGAAGCCGTTCTGGAGTGCGCTGATGCATTTGATTCTGCCTTCGATCGTGCTCGGCACGATTCCGCTCGCGATCATCGCGCGGATGACCCGCTCTAGTTTTCTGGAAGTGCTCGGCGAAGATTACATCAGAACCGCGCGTGCGAAGGGCCTGAACGAAAAACGCGTGATCTTAATTCACGCATTTAGAAACGCATTAATTCCGATCATAACGACGCTGGCCCTTTGTTTCGGAAGTTTGATTACTGGAGCGATCTTGACCGAAACTATTTTTAGCTGGCCCGGCATCGGCAAGTGGATCATCGCGAGTTTAACTGCCCGCGACTACCCGGCCATCCAAGGCGGAGTTCTGATCATCGCGTTCATCATCGTTCTAACAAATACCATCGTGGATTTAATTTATATTGGCCTGAACCCGCGCTTAAAAAGCGCCCTGTTAAAGTAATCTATGAAAGAATTTTTTACCGAACTTTGGAAAGACATTCGAAAAAATCGCGGAGCGCTGGCGGGCTTGATCATCATCCTGTTGTTTTTAGTCATGGCATTTTTGGCTCCAATACTCGCACCCTACGGTCCGGGTGAAGTGATGGACGGGGCCCTTCGTTTGCCGCCGGGCTCCACTTTTGAAAATCATTATTTCGCACTAGGATCTGATGACATCGGGCGCGATCTGTTGAGCAGACTCTTGTACGGTTCGCAAGTTTCGTTACTGGTGGGTTTTAGCGTGGTGCTGCTAGCCGCAACGATCGGCACGTTCCTCGGACTCGTGTCCGGTTACTACGGCGGCTGGACGGACCGGATTGTTTCACGCAGTATGGACGTGATCATGTCTTTACCGAGCGTGTTGTTCGCGATCGTGATCGTGGCCGTGCTCGGGCCGGGATTGGTCAACGCAATCATCGCGGTGTCGATCGTGGCTTTGCCAAACTTCGTGCGACTGATCCGCGCGCAGGCGATGGCCGAAAAGAGCAAACAGTATGTGCAGGCGGCGCAGCTTTACGGCGCAAGCCACGCACGGATTTTATTTAAAGAAATTCTGCCAAATTGCGTAGCGCCTTTGATTGTCCAAGGGAGCTTGGGATTTAGCGAAGGCGTTTTGAACTGCGCGGCCTTAGGATTTTTAGGACTCGGTGCACAGGCGCCGACACCAGAGTGGGGCACGATGCTTTCGGACGCTCGCAGTTACATCGAAACTTCGCCGTGGATGGTTAACTTTCCGGGAATTTGTATTTTGATCGTGGTGCTGTCGTTCAATTTGCTCGGCGATGGACTTCGCGATGCGCTGGATCCGCGATTAAAGAATCGCAGTTAGTTCAGATTCATTTTATTTTGGAGACGTTCCGTTGTTATTAGAAATTAAAGATCTGTCAGTTCATTTCAAAACAGAAGCCGGAAACCTCGAGGCTTTGCGCCACGTTTCGTTCCACGTGGACGAGGGCGAGATATTAGGCGTCGTCGGTGAATCCGGCTCCGGCAAGAGCGTCACGAATTTAGCGTTGATGGGACTCTTGCCCGCAAACGCGGTGATTGCCGCCGCACGGGCGCAGTTTCAGGGCAAGGCTCTCGACATGAATTCGCAGATTGAACTGCAAAAGCTTCGCGGATCCCAAATCGCGATGATCTTTCAAGACCCGATGACCGCTCTGAATCCAAGCCTAACTGTCGGCTTTCAAATGATCGAAACTTTGCGTGCGCACAAAAATATTTCAAAAGAGGAAGCCCGCAAGAAAAGCATTTCGCTGCTTGAGCGCGTAGGTATTCCGAATGCGGAAAGCCGGCTCAAGATCTACCCATTTGAACTATCAGGCGGCATGGCCCAGCGAGTGATGATCGCAATGGCGATCAGTTGCGAACCAAAACTACTCATCGCGGACGAGCCCACGACCGCACTCGACGTTACGATTCAAAAACAAATTTTGGATTTGCTTTTAGATCTGCAACGCGAAACCGGCATGTCTATTTTGCTGGTTAGCCACGATTTAGCACTCGTAAAAAAGTACGCACAACGCGTGCAAGTGATGTACGCGGGCGAAATCGCCGAAAGCGGTCAAACGCAGGAAGTGATTCAACATCCCCGTCACCCCTACACTTTCGGGCTCTTGAAAGCGCGCCCGAGCGCGCACGAAGGTTTTGCCAAGGGTGAGCTTTACGCCATACCGGGCACGGTGCCATCGTTACGCGCGCGACCTTCGGGTTGCCAATTTCATCCTCGCTGTGAACGGGCCACGCAAGTTTGCAAAGACATAGACCCGCCACTGGAAGGCGCTTCGCAAGTTTTTGCGTGTCACCATCCGCTGGGGGAAGCATGAGCTTGTTATCGGTCCGAAACCTTCAAAAGTCTTATGTTACAAAAAACTTGATCGGCCCCGCGACGGAATTTAAAGTTATTAAAGGCATTAGCTTTGAACTCCCAGAAAATAAAATCCTGGGCGTCGTCGGCGAATCTGGCTGCGGCAAAAGCACGCTCGCGAAAGTTCTGACCCGCCTTGAAGATTATCAAGGCGGCGAGATCTTACTGGACGGCCGCGACCTGCGCTCGATCCCGCAGAAAGAATTTACCCGCTTGATCCAGAAGGTGTTCCAAGATCCTTATCAGTCTTTGAATCCGCGCCGCAAAGCGTGGGAGATCATCGCTGATCCAATTTTAGTCGCCGAAAAGATTTCGCGTGCACAAGCGAAAGTCCGTGCGCTCGCGATGATGGCAAAAGTAGGACTGCTTCCAGAAATGAGCGAACGTTATCCACATCAGTTCAGCGGTGGTCAACGTCAGCGCATCGGCATCGCCCGCGCGCTGATGTTAAAACCAAAAGTTTTAATTCTGGACGAACCAGTCTCTGCCCTCGACGTTTCGATCCAGGCGCAGGTTTTGAATTTACTTCTGGCGCTGCAAAAAGAATTCGGACTCGCGATGATTTTTATTTCGCACGATCTGACCGTCGTGAAACATATCTCGGACGAAACCTTGGTTTTGTACTTCGGCGAGATCGTCGAAATCGGTCCGAGCCAAGACGTGTTTAAAAATCCGCAGCACGCATACACTAAAAAACTTCTAGAAAGCGCGCCTTAGTATCTGGCCTTATTTTTTTAGGATGCGCTTTCCCATACAGACTTCGTCGGAAGTCCATCCGCCAGAGCAAGCGCCGTCGAGGTCGCAAGCATTCTCATTCGAAATTGCGAATCGCAAAAACTGAATTTCGGTTTGGTTAGCTTCAAGCAAGCTTACCTGCAAGAGTTCACTACCGAGCGAGTGAACTGCCGCAATCCTTAGTCTAATTTGGGCCGGCCACGCGTGACGGCTCAAAAGTTTAGCACTCTTTCTCGAGGCCCCACTTTGTGCATTCACTTCGATTGTGAACTCCACAAAGGATCCGAAGGTTTTCTTCTGAATCTGCTTTACCTTTTGCTCTTGGAATAATGTGGTCCACCTAAGTAGGAACAGAATGCGAAGCTAAATTTTGAGCTTTCGAAATCGTCTCGAATTTTTCGGCGTTGATAGTGAACTTGATAACTGCAGATCCATCTTTTTGCAAAACCACGCAAGTGTGCTCGACAATGGGCTGATCGAAAGCAATGGCAAGAATCTGCTAAGTCTGCACAAATTCTTATGTTGCAGTGATTCAATGAATGAACTTAGCTCTGCCTCATCACGTAGTGGTTTCCCAGCTTTCATCTGTTGTTTTAAAAAATGCCCGACTTTGGAGAGTTGGGAGAGCGTAATCTTCTCGTCCTCTAAAGTCTGACCTACCAACGGATCACGCATAAAATCTTTGGCCGCTTCAATCCGTCGGTACGCACTGCTTTCGCAATAACCATGTCGCTCGGTCAAATATTCGAAGGCGCTAGCAAAACCAAATTCAAGAAAAAGTGATGATCACCGGAGGCTTCGCTTCAGGAACCGGAGATCGCGACTTTGGCGGCAGCATGCTTTCGCGCAAAGATTCGCAGCAGTCGAGCTCCGCCTCCGTAAATCCTGCTTTGCGACGAAGCTCGCGATTGATCTTTTCCATTCGTTTCGGCAATTGCATTCGCAAGGCTTCCATCCGCGCAGGAAAATCCTCTTGCGAGTCCCTGCCTTCCCGCCGGCAGACTTCGCGGTACCACTGTGAACCGAAATCGACGTG
>JACMRP010000155.1 GCA_014376325.1 Pseudobdellovibrionaceae bacterium | reverse complement strand
GCAGCGCCGGGCAACAACATCATTTCGTGCCTTCCTGGCAACACGTACGGAACGATGACCGGCACTTCTCAGGCGACGGCGTTCGTGACGGGCGCGGCCGTTCTAGCGATGGCCAAACGCGAAGCCTACAAAGCGGTGGACGTAAAGAAATACATCTTAGCAACGGGCGATGCGGAGCAAAGTCTGGTGGGCAAAAGTCGCAATTACCGTCAGCTGAATTTATACAAGACTTTGACGATATTGGATCAGGGAACAAACCTCGCCGGCATGAAAAACGAAAACGGCATGGACTACAAATTCACGACGGATCCGAATATGAAGGGCTCAAACCCGGCGAACGAAGCCGCGGACTTCGCGCGCTCGCTCCGTCAAACCTTAGACAAAGCTTCCCGCTTGGGAACGAAGCAACCGGCTGGCGTAAATCCAGAGGACTAGCTTTGCCGTCTCCGTCTCCGATCGGTACCGGCATCCGTGCCGGGAAAACCGGATTCTTTCCCACCACCATCGCGGACAGTAGGAAAAGCGACCAGGTTCTTTTCCGGAAAAGCGACCTGGTACCATTTAGAAATTCGAAATCTTGTCCGCTAGTTCTGGGTAATCGATGAATGGATTCCGGTCGAATTGGACCTTGTCGATCTCTTCGTTACGGCGCGCTTCTTCTTCGTCAACCGGATCTTCGGCATTCCACTTGCGCAAGAAGGCCTCTTCATTCGAATCAATCGGCAGATCGTATCTGGTCGAGAAATAAAACAACGCGCGGGCTACGTTGCCCTTGTGCTCCGTTGGCGGCTCGAAAATTTCGGAGTTGCCACCCGCAGCCACGCCGCTGCGAACGTTCGGGCATTCTAACTTTTGCATATCTCGCGCGACTTCGCCGAATTTGTTGTTTCCCCGTGCCGAGTTTGTTTTTGAATTCGTCGGGAACAAATGATGCAAGTCAGACTTCTGCGTTTCGGTGTCGTAGCGACCCGTGAAACGGCTTTGCGGCCACGTGTGCTCCACATTGATTACGCGATCATCTGGCAAAACGTTTGGACCTGCACCACTACCGCGCGGGAAATTGTCTGGACCTATATCGTGGTCACAGTACACGTCGTGCACTCCGTATCCATTCGGCGTCTTTAACAGATAGAAATTCGCCAGCAAAAATAGCCGGGCATTTTTGTAACCGATTGGAGTGTGAACATAGCAATCGCCTTTGCAATTCGCTTCGATCGTGTCGAGCGCATTTTTTTGACGAGAGTGATAAGCTTTCAATATGACTTTTAAGCGCGAAGAAAGATTAACGTTAGTAACGCCCGCTTTCATCTCTTCGTAGAATTCCTTTCCGTAGTAAGGAATTTGTTCGCTGACTCGTGCGGCCTGGGCCACCGTCGTCAGGAACGATGAAGATAATAGAACAAAAAGGATCACTGTCTTAATGAAGGAATTCTTCATTCGGGTCCGCCATTTCTGATTAGGGTGATATTACAGCCTCTGGCGCGTAACATCGGGATCCGAGAAGATCAAGTCAACCAATAAAGTCCGACATTGAAAGTCGGCCCTTCCAAAATAGCGTAAGACCGAAAGTGAGCAACATCACCGCAACACCGGCGCCAACAAGATTTCTCTGAGAAAGCGAAGTGAAACCAGAGAGCATCATCAGAATCGAAATTATGAGCGGTGTAAAAAACACGTACTTATGCCAAGCAACGACGTTCTTAGGTGGATCCTTTTTATAAAATGGATCACCAGTTCTTTTGCTGTAGAGCGTTACTTGCAATAAGCCGTGCGCTTTGTAGATCATGCTTTCGCAAACGTAATCTTTACCGCCTTGAGCTTTTTGCAACTCTTCGTATTTTAAAATTGCAAATCGCAGAGCATCGAGCTCGTGACAGGACTTCAGAAAATCATCGTGCAATTCACTGCTGTCAAAATTTAGAACTAGATTTTTCCATTTGCGAACGAGGCTCGGTTGCGCCCGCAACGTCGGATCCAGCGGCAGTTCCAGCAATCGTTCAAAAATCACGTGGCACGAGTAACACTCGGCGAGTCCTTTGTCGTTCACGGCACCGCACTTGGGACACGAATGCACACGTTGCTGCGCTGCGCCCTGCGGTTCGGCTTCAGTCCCTAAACGGCCGCTCTGATTTTCTAGCTCTTGCTGAAAAGTCAGAGCCGCGGGCGTCGTTGGATTTTGGAAAACTACTTGGGTTGCAACGTCGCGCGGATTGATCACAGGATAGGCGAACGTAAAGCGAGTCGCGCACGAAATACAGTCAAACTGCGGAGTCGTACTCGTAATATCCGAGTCAATGACTTCATACAATTTTGAGCATGTCGGGCAACGTAATCTGAGCTTTTCCATGTCCTACCTTAGTGTTACAGATCTATGATGTTAAAACTTTCGGCTTTTTTCAACAAATATCGGTGGCCACTTTTTTCTGGCCTGCTGATAGGTACTACCTACATTCCGTTTCCCCCATGGGCGGTGCTCTTCTGTTACGCGCCATTGTGGATTTTTCTGTTCAAAAGCGCGAAGAATTGGAAGGAAGGATTCATCGCTGGATGGCTGACTCAGTTCACTCTGACGATCATCGGGTTTCACTGGATTGCCTACACGGCG
>JACMRP010000154.1 GCA_014376325.1 Pseudobdellovibrionaceae bacterium | reverse complement strand
TTGGAATAAGGTGCGTAGGAATTTTTTTGCGCTTCGAGCGCTAACTTCAGAAGTTCTTTGTTCATTGTTTACCTCGAGCTAGGGAATTTGAAATCCGCAGTCCTTAAGTATCTTTGACAGGCCCAGCAGGGGCAAGCCCTGAATCGCGCTAAAATCCTGACTTTCGATTTTTTCAAACAACATCATGCCGTGCGATTCGATCTTGTAGCTGCCAGCACAGTCGAAAGGAGTATCTAAATCCACGTAACGTTCCACTTGCTGAAGACTCAGCGGTTTCATCGTGAGTCTAGTGACATCCGCAAATGGAATCGAAGTTTCGCCGTCAAAAACGCAGATGGCGGTGATCAGTTCGTGAGTTGAGCCTTGCAAGCTTTGTAATTGCGCGATGGCGCCATCCCGAGTGTGGGGTTTTCCCAAAATCATTCCGCGATGGGCGACCAATTGATCCGCGCCGATCACGACGCTTCCGACGGACTTTAAGCTCTGCGCTTTTAGAAACGCTAACTTTGCCGCGAGAATTTGCGGGGTTAATGTCAGATCCTTTTCGGATTCTTCATCGAACAAGGGCGCCTTCGTCAAAAACTGAATGCCGAGTTGTTGTAGCTGCTGCTGCCGATACTTCGAAGTGCTCGCGAGAGTTAATTTTTTTTGCATTATTTGGCCTTCATTTCTAGTTCTAATATCTTGCCCGCAATCAGCGTCAGCCAGCGGCGAGAAATAAATCGACTCATGAAGACCGCGTATTTTTGTGGCCCGGACACAGCGGCATCACGTACACTCCACGCTTACGTTCCTCGTACCACAGCGATTCGCTGAAACCCGTAACGAAGGCTTTCGATCCAGTATAGACGCTCGTGATCCGATTCCTTCACTAGCTCCGGTGACTAAAGCTCGTTTCATGGAACTTTCCTTTCTACGTCAAAAAAAAGGACCCCATCATGGAATCCTTCTTAAGAACATAGACGAAATTAAATTACTGACCGGTGATCGCGGTCACGTCGACGCGGAAGCCGCCAACTTTTCTCCAGAAAGAAGAGTTGCCCGCGTTCACGATCACTTCTTCAACCGGTTGACCAGTTAAGTAGGTCGTACGGTTTTCACCAGCGCGCAAGATGCCGCCGATGTTAGGAACCTGAACGGAACCCATGCCGTTTGCGTAAACGATGATGACGGATTCGATAGAAACTTTTTTGTTAATACCAACAAGTTGCAAGCGGTACAAACGCTCTAAACCAAATGCGGGTCGGAAACGGAACTCAGTTGGAGACACTTTTGTCGTTTGCGCAGTCCCTAAGCTGTAAGCAGTTTCGCGGCCGTTGATCGGTGCCGGAGGAACTGGTTGGCCCGGTTGGCTTGGTTCTGCAGGTGGGTACTGCGGATTATCGACGGGTGGGCGTTGTCCTGGAGGTGGTGGCGGAGTGCTCGGGATTCCGTTGCCCGGGCCCGTTGGAGGTGGCAATGGAACTTCGCCATTGTCGAATTGAGCCATCGCCGACACGGACAGAAAGCTAACTAATAAAAGAGTGATAAATTGATTCATGTAGAAGGTCTCCTGTTGAGAGTTCGTCGAGTATTAAAGATGTTTTAACCCGTCGCTCTGTGGGGGCAAGGTATCCTCTAGGCTTTGCTTAAAATCAAGCACTTGTTAAATCTCAGTTCGTTCTCATCTGGCTGTTTAAGTGATAATGATTCTTAAGTCGTTGACCCTTTGGGGACGGTTCTCTATACCTGACCGGAACGAGGTTGCCATGAAATTAGACTCTGTCCCGCTACTGCCGCGCCAACAAGACGACGACATTATTGTTCATCGTGAAGAATTCGGGGATACCGAACTGAAAAAGATCATCAGGGCGCTTAATTTGAAGGTGACGACTCAGAGGCTCGCTATTTTGAAGTGGTTGCACGAGGGCCGACGTCACGTCACGGCGCAAGAGCTGTACGAAAAAGTGAACACCGACAACCCAGAAATTGGCTTCGCGACGGTGTACCGTTTTCTTCGGACCCTGACGGAAGGGGAGTTTGTTTCGGAAGTTCGAATGGGTGGATTGCCGGCCCGATATGAACTTAATTCAAAGAGTCATCACGATCATTTAACCTGCGTAAACTGCGGCAAAATTTGCGAATTTGAAAATAAGACCATCGAAACCTTGCAAGAAAAAGTCGCAAAGCAGTTCGGCTTCGAGTTGACTCACCACGTTTTGGAACTTTACGGCGTTTGCCCCACTTGCCAGGCAGCAAAACACAAATAGGTATCTCGGCAGCATTACTTGCGCTACGACCGGGGCGCGCGTAAAATCTTCCGATGGCTCAAACTCCAAAATTCGACGGCATTGTTGTTAAAGGCGCTAAAGAACATAATCTCAAAGACGTGAGCGTGGAAATCCCGCGCAATAAGATCACGGTGTTTACCGGACTTTCCGGCAGCGGAAAATCGAGCCTCGCCTTTGATACGGTCTACGCCGAAGGGCAGCGTCGATATGTTGAAAGTCTCTCGGCTTACGCGCGAAATTTCTTAGAACAACTTAAAAAACCAGATGTGGATTCGGTCACGGGGCTTTCTCCCGCAATCGCGATCGATCAAAAGTCTGTAAGTACCAATCCGCGCTCGACCGTTGGCACCGTCACCGAAATTTACGATTACATGCGTTTGCTCTTCGCGAAAGTCGGAACGCCAAAATGTCCGATTCACCATATTCCGGTCAGCAGTCAAACGCCGCAGCAGATCGCCGAAGAAATTTCTAAACTGGGTGTTGGGGCAAAGTTTTTTATTTTGGCTCCGATGGCGCAAGGTAAAAAAGGCGAATTCATGGCGGAGTTCCAGCGTTGGGCGCGCAAGGGTTTCGTTAAAGCGCAGGTCGACGGCAAGATGATCGATCTCGAAAACGCGACGAAACTTGCAAAAACAAAATCGCACGACATCGATCTTGTTATCGACCAAATCGTTTTGAAAGATTCGATGAAGTTGCGCCTTGCTGAAAGTATCAACACTTCGTTAAGTATGGCAAACGGGCGGGTCGTCGTGCAAACCCTGAAGGGCGAACGCACCAGTTACAGTTTGCATTCAGCGTGTCCCGAGTGCGGTTACAGTTTTCCCGAAATTGAACCGCGGATGTTTAGTTTTAACAATCCCCGCGGCGCTTGCGAAACTTGCCACGGCTTAGGCACGATGGACCTCGTCGAAGAAGAAGAATATTCTGATGGCGAAGTCGGCAGCCGCAAGCTTGAAAAAGTAAAGTACACGTACAAGGGCAAAAAAGTTTCCGCCAGCAATGACGAAGAGGAAGAAGAAGCGGACGAAATGATATTGTCCGAATGTCCCGAGTGTCACGGGGATCGGCTTCGTCCGGAATCTTTGAACGTCTTCATCCAAGAAAAAAACATCGCGGAGTTGTCGGACTTAAGTGCCAGTGAACTGCGCGATTGGTTTAACAAAATGAAGTGGTCCAAGAAAGATGAATTGATCGCGGAGAAAATTCAAAAGCAGATCGTTTCACGCCTGGATTATTTAGTGCGCGTGGGAACGGGGTATTTGTCTTTAGATCGGCCTTCGCGAACATTGTCCGGCGGTGAAGCACAGCGGATTCGGTTGGCCACACAAGTGGGTTCGGCCTTGATCGGAGTTTTGTACGTGATGGATGAACCTTCGATTGGTCTGCATCCGCGCGATCATCACCGCCTGCTTAAAATTATTGGCGAGTTAAAAGATCGTGGCAATACCATTATCTTGGTAGAGCACGACGAAGATACGATTCGTTTTGCGGATTACGTCGTTGATTTAGGTCCGGGGGCGGGGAAGCTCGGCGGGGGCTTGATGGCCGAAGGCACTCCGGAAGAACTCGAAAAAAACCCAAACTCTCTGACCGGAAAGTATTTATCGGGACAGCTGCGGGTGCCGGTCCCGAAATCGCGCCGTCCCGGAAATGGTTTGAAACTAAAACTTTCTGGAGCTACCGGGAACAATCTTCGCAATGTGGATTTAGAAATTCCTTTAGGCACTTTCACCGCGATCACCGGGGTCTCCGGCAGCGGGAAGAGCACGCTGATTATCGATACTTTATATAAGATATTGGCGAAGCAGTATCACAACACTCACGCCCAACCTTCTCCGTACCGTAAAATCGAAGGCCTCGAGCATATCGATAAGGTGATTGATATCAATCAACGGCCGATCGGCAGAACTCCGCGTTCGACGCCCGCGACGTACGTTGGTTTATTCCCGATGATTCGCGATCTGTATGCGAATCTGCCCGATTCTAAATTGCGGGGGTATCCTCCAGGGCGATTTAGTTTTAACGTGAAAGGCGGGCGTTGCGAAACCTGTTTGGGTCACGGCCAAATTCGGGTCGAGATGCACTTTATGAGCGACGTCTTTGTTCTGTGCGAGACTTGCATGGGCGCGCGCTACAATCGTGAAACCCTGAACGTTAAGTTCAAAGGCAAATCGATTTCGGAAGTTCTAAATATGAACGTCGCCGAAGCTTTGGAGTTTTTCAAAAACCACACGAATATTTATCGCAAGCTGGAGACCCTGCACCGCGTGGGACTCGATTACATGACGCTCGGTCAGAGCTCGACGACGTTGTCGGGCGGGGAAGCGCAGCGAGTGAAGTTATCGAAAGAGCTTTCAAAGCGCGGGACCGGCAAAACGATTTACATTTTGGATGAACCGACGACGGGCTTGCATTTCGAAGACGTGCGAAAATTGGTGGAGTTGCTTCAAGACTTAACCGACCAAGGCAATACATTGCTGGTGATCGAGCACAGCTTAGAAGTGATCAAGTGCGCGGACTACGTGATTGACCTCGGTCCGGACGGCGGTAAGGGCGGCGGCGAAATCGTCGCGACGGGCACCCCAGAAGCCATTACAAAAATCGCCCGCAGTGAAACCGGCAAGTACCTAAAACCGGTACTAAAAAAGGTGCCAGGTCCTGTTCCTGTAAACGCCGCATCACTGTAGGGCGAACTTCACCGTGCCGGGTGTTTATCCGGGTTGCATAAGCCCACACCGGGACTATGTGGAGCAAGTGTTGCCGGCTTAGCTCATAAGTTTGCGACGAGTTTTCAGTGAGATGTACTGTCTTCGGGTTTTTGTCTTCTGCCGCATTTGCCGAATCCTCTGCAGGCTTCGTCTAAGAACTCGTTCGGTGAAATCGATCCGCTGGCGCCGCAAAAACACAGTCGCCAGTATAACGCCTACTTTTTTAAACAGCTCATTGCCGAATCTTAATTCTTGATTCTTGCCGGTGTCCAGACAGAATACGCTGATGACACTTCCTGAGATTGATCGCAACAAGCTTCAAATTAGAACCCGACGGCTTGTGCTGCGCCCACTTCAGTTCGGCGATTATGCGGCGTGGGTCGAAGCAAATCGTCAAGCAAAGCCTAGTCAAAATCGTTTTGATTCCGGGACCAGCCCCGAAAGTACGAGTACTAAAGTCATACTAAAGAAAATGCTCCGCAGCGAAAATGTGCTGTGGATCAAAGATCGCCATTATAGTCTAGCGATTTTCGAAAAGAAAACGGGGGCGCTTGTGGGAAGTGTTCAGGTACTTCCGCACGTGCGGATGGTGTTTCAGACTGCCGCTATCGGTTACACGATTAAAAATAATCACTGGCGAAAAGGTTATGCTTCCGAGGCAGTTCGCGCGCTGACTTTATTTGCATTCAAAAAGTTAAAATTCCATCGCTTGACGGCCGAGATCGAACTTGAAAACAAAGCATCGATTCGTTTGGCGAAAAAAATGGGCTTCCGTAAAGAAGGCCGCATACTTCGTGCGATCTATTTCAATAAAAAATGGAATGACATGGAACTTTACGCAGTGACCGCCGAAGACCTCGGCTTTCCCAAGTCGCCCCCAGTTTTCCGCACGCGGTTGCAGGAATACTAAGCAATCTTGTCGCCCACGCGTAAGAACCTCAGGCCGCTGCTTTAGTATCGTCGAGTTTCCATCCTGCGTTAGTCGGGAGTGTAGCATTGCGCTCCAGGTCTTAAGCGAATTTTCCCTCTTATTTGATTTTCAATAAGAAGACGTTTTGGTAACGTCCAGGCATTCTCAAAATTGTCAAAATCGGAGGAAAGATGTGCGGAGTCATAGGGCTCATTGGCACTAGTCAGGCTTCCAACAAAGTACTGCGCGGCTTAAGTCTCCTGCAACATCGGGGACAAGACGCTGCGGGTATTCTGTCCTACGACGATTCAGGATTTCATTACGTCCGCAATCTCGGTTTAGTCGAAAATGTTTTTACCGCCGAAAATATGAAATCACTGACCGGGGACATGGCGATCGGGCACGTTCGCTACGGCACGGCCGGCAAGAGCGAGCTCCGCAACGTTCAACCTTTTTTGCTGAACTTCCCGTACGGCATCGGCATGGTTCATAACGGAAACCTGGTTAACTTTCAGGCTCTGACCCAAGAGCTAAAAACCAAATACCAACGCCAGCCGCTCGCGGACTCCGATACTGAAAACATCATTAATTTATTCGCTGAAGGTCTTGCACAATCGGGGCAGCACCGCACTCCGACCTTCGAAGACATTTCGAAAGCCGTGCATTTTATTTTTGAAAAAGCGATCGGAAGTTACAGCATCGTGACCATGGTCGCGGGCTTCGGCCTCGTCGCATTCCGGGATCCTTACGGCTTTCGGCCGCTGGTCATGGGTACTCGCAAAGAAGAAGACGGGCGCGAATCTTGCGCGGTCGCTTCCGAAAGCAGCGTTCTGGATTTTTTGGGTTTTAAAGAGTTTCAAGACGTGTTGCCCGGTGAATTAGTTTGCATCAATCTGGACGGCAAAGTTTTCCGTGAAAAAATCGAAGTGCAAAAGCAACGGCCCTGTATGTTTGAGTGGGTTTACTTCGCGGCTCCGCAATCCGAGATGGAACACAGCCCGGTCTATAAAGCCCGCATTGAGCTCGGCAAAAGAATGGCCAAGACCGTTCGCGAACGAATGGCTAAAGATGGCATCGAGTTCGATGTCGTGACCGCGGTTCCGGAAACGGCAAGGACCGCCGCAATTTCGCTGTCAGAAGAATTGGGAATTCCGTACCGGGAAGTGCTAATTAAAAATCGCTACATCACGCGGACTTTTATTTTGGATTCACAGGATAAACGCGAACAGGCCGTACAATTAAAGCTAGCTCCTGTGCATTCTGAAATAAAAAACAAACGAATTTTGCTGGTGGATGATTCAATCGTGCGCGGCACGACTTCACGAAAGTTGATCGAACTGGTACGCGACGCCGGCGCAAAGTCCGTTTATTTCGCGTCGACTTGTCCGCCGATCAAACATCCATGTTATTACGGAATTGATTTTCCGGTCGAGAAAGAACTTTTAGCTCATGATAAATCGCTGGAACAGATTGAAGAAGTTCTGGGCGCCGACGGAGTTATTTATCAAGAACTTGATTCTTTAAAAGATGCATTGTTCCCGCTAAAAAATATAAACCCGTGTACGGCGTGTCTGACTGGTGAATATCCGACCACGATCGCGGGGGCTTCGGACTTAATTAAAACTAGAAATGAGGACCGGCGTGCCGAAAAAAGAGTTTAGCAAGGGCACTCTGCTGTACGAAGGTTCCGTCAAACGAATTTACTCTGCAGGTGCGTCTTCTGATTCGGACACGAGTTTGGTTTTTGAATTTACCGATGATTACTCCGTCTTTGATTGGGGCAAGATGCCGGATACGATCCCAAACAAAGGAGAGGCGCTCGCTCAATTAACCGCAGCAATTTACGCACGTTTGGAAAACCCGAAAGAATGGCAAATCTTCGCAAAGAACTTTAAAAATGTTCCTGAGTCGTTGCAACAAAGTGGTTTGCTAACTCACTTTAAAGGCTTCGACGACGACCGCAGTCTACTCGTGCAAAAAATAAACATCCATCGCCCACAGAAGATGACCGAAAAAGGTCGTGAGTATTACATCTACCCGCAAAAACTAAGTGCTCCGTTTTTAATTCCGCTCGAAGTGGTTTTTCGTTTCGAGGTTGGTGCGGGCAGTTCGCTGTCGAAGCGCCATCCAGAGT
Source organism: Pseudobdellovibrionaceae bacterium (assembly GCA_014376325.1). The sequence continues at coordinate 794 of JACMRP010000154.1, read as the reverse complement.
TTAAGTCTGGTCAAAAATTTCAAACTCCTTACGTGGAAATGTTTACTAAGCTCGAAGAAAAAGACCGCCCGCTCAGTGAAGACGAAGCCATGATCATGAGCGGCCTCTTGCCGGAACAATACCAAGAGATGCGTGCGAAAACCGCGTTAGTCGCGGAAATACTGAAGTTTTGGTTTGGCCAGAAAGATATCAGTTTAATTGACGGAAAACTGGAATGGGGCTTAACCGAAAAGGGTGAAGTCATGCTGGTCGACGCGATTGGCCCGGACGAAATGCGTCTGGAAAAAAATCGAGTGCAGCTATCGAAAGAAGTTTTGCGTGATTTTTATCGCAAGACAAGTTGGTTTGAAGAACTTGAGCATGCGAAAGACCATAATATCACAAATTGGAAGTCGCAGATCTCTGAGCCGCCTCCGCTTCCGGCAGATTTAAAATCCCTGGTCAGTCAAATGTATCAGTCCTTGGTGGACGAAGTGATGGGGACCGACCGATTTTCTTGTAAGCCTTTAAATGAAATCACGGAGGAGATGAAATGCAAATCATGGTCCTAGGCTCTGGTGGCCGAGAACATGCCCTTGCGTGGAAACTCCTTCAATCGAATCGCGTCAAGGCGATGACCTTAGTGCCAGGCAATCCGGGGGCCCTCGCCCAGTTACAAGCGCAATTTCCTGAAAAAACCGTCGATGCTTGGTTTACTCCGCTGAAGGGCCAGGACAATTTAACGAAACTCGCTGCGAAAACGAAGTCGTCCGGATATGACTTCGTCGTCGTGGGTCCGGACAATGTTTTGGCCG
>JACMRP010000153.1 GCA_014376325.1 Pseudobdellovibrionaceae bacterium | reverse complement strand
TGCCCGCTACAAATTCTGTTTGAAAAATAGCTTTGAACCATTGGCCGAACTGATTAGAGTCGGTGAGCGCCTTCCAGACTTTCTCGACTGGGGCCTTGATCTCGATCTGCCGTTCAATTGAATTTTCCTGATTTTCAATCCAAACTTTAGTCCAGGCTTTATTCCACAATCGTTTAGTCTTTCGTCAGAAAATCTTTGACTAAAGTCACGTCCAGGCCTGACCGAAACGTTCTGTATGAAAACAACAACAGTGATCTTTGCCATTTTATTAGCCTCGACAGTGACGTTCAGTACCCATTCTGCGATGTCGATGGGTAAAAAGATTCCGGGCGAAGCCGCAGAGCCAACGCCGACCACACCCTCAACGCCCGTATCGTCTACTTCGGACGCAACACCCCTTTGGGAAGCGAAAGTTTCAGGCGGCAAAGCATGGTCGCAACATCTTAGCAGTTCGTTGGATACTCTCGGCAAAGACTTGCTCGATGTGGTCCCTGCGGATTCAGCGACTTTCTGCGCGAATTATAAAAATCTTTCCTACGGGCAACGTAAAGAAGTTTGGATGTACTTGATTTCGTACATGGCGAAATTCGAAAGCACTTTCAACGTAAACTCAGCCTTCACGGAATCATTCAGTGATACTTCGGGCAGTAAAGTTGTCAGTCGCGGTTTGCTGCAAATTTCGATTGAAAGTGGAAACGCCTATGGATGTAACTTAAATACATCCAAAGACCTTCATGATCCTTACCAAAATTTAGACTGCGGAGTTCGCATTCTGAATCGATGGCTAGAAAATGACGGGCGTATCGCCGGCAAAGTCAGCGGAGGCTGGAAGGGTGGCTCACGCTATTGGTCGGTCCTGCGTACAACATCGAAGTCCTACGCATCGATCGCGAGCGGCGTCAGCCAACTGAGCCTCTGCCAGAAGTAATTAATGTCCGCGTAGCTCTAAAATATTCTCTTCAAGTTTATCGAATGATCCAGTCCAACCTTGGGTCATGCCGCTTTTCTCTTTTTGGAAAGTGTCTCGCTCAGTATCTTTTGCGGTTCCGGTAACTTCGGATTCGATCCGGCATGGCCTCCACTGACCTTCACGACCGCGCGAAATAAGTCCGGCATTTTCGAGAACTTTTAAGTGTTTGGTAATTGCCGGTCCCGAAATTTTAAATGGCTCTGCCAGCTCTTTCACCGTGGCTTCGTCTTTAGATAGCTTCGCTAGGATCGCCCGGACGACCTTCGGATCAAACAATGCATCCAGTGCAAAGGATCAGCAGGAGGGGCTGGCGCAAAATGTGCTTGCCATCGGGAAACAATTCATTCGTAACGGATCTGAGGAAGCTCCTGCATACCACATAAAGTCCGTCGCAGGGAGTGACGTGCTTAAGTCGCATACCGAATTGACGCCGGCGAAGTAGATCGGCACACTTCTGCCATGCAGATTTCGCGGATACTCCACGCAGGGTACGTTTTTGAATCAGAAGGTATGCAAATCGCCTTCGATCCTATTTTTGAAAATCCCTTCAGTGGAAACTGTTTTGCATACCCGAATGTTCATTTTGATATAAGTGCCATTGGCGCACTCCGTTTGCGTGCAGTCTTCATTTCTCATTTTCATGATGACCACCTCTCGTTTCATAGCTTGAAGCACCTTTCCCGCGATACGCCGATTTATCTGTTTTGTATCCATCCCGAAATTTTCGATTGGATTCGAAAGTTAGGGTTTAGCGAGGTCCATTCACTAGTTTTGAACGAAGCCGTGCGCTTGGAATCCTTTGTCGTAACTCCGCGCCGAGCTTTAGATCACGACGTAGATTCCATTTTTCATATTGAGGCGAATGGCGTCCACGTGCTTAACGTGGTGGATTCGTGGATAGACGATGAAGTCCTGGCGCTACTAGCTAAGACTTCATGGGACCTCGTGTTGTGGCCTTTTCAGACAATGCGGGAGCTTGAAGTCCTTGCGCCAACGCGCGCGCAGCCAGCAACGCCCCAGCTACCAGAAGAGTGGATTCTGCAATTGCGAAAACTAAAACCGAAGCGAATCGTTGCGAGCTCTTGCCAGTTTATTCACGAAAGCTGGTCCTGGTATAATCGGGCATTATTTCCGGTTAGCTATACGCACTTTAGAACCGAGATAGAGTCAGAAATTCCTGGAGTCGAGGTCATTCGTCTAAATCCGTCGCAAAGCTTTAACCTAACTGGCCAGGGATTGTCGGTCGCCCCTGCGTTAAGTTGGGTTCATCTCATGGGTAAGCAGGATGTGGATTATGAATACGACCCGTCTGCAATTCCCACACCGACGTCCGAAATTGCGATGAGATTTCCTCCCTTGTCTCTAGATCAAAAAAATCAAGTTTCTGAATTTTGCCGTTTAGGAATTATTCAAAAGTTTCGGGAATTAGAATTGCTTGAAGAAGGTTATTTTTCAAAGGCGCGGCGATGGCGGCTATCGACCTTTGACCATCAAGGTGAACTCGAGCAATATTATTATTCCCTGATCGGGGAGAAAATGTCTTTGATTGAAGGCTGTGACGAAACAGATTTGTCATGGTGTACGGAATTGCCCGCCGCAAAACTTTACGCCGCGCTAAAAGCCGGTGAGTCGCTGGCTTCGATGTACGTACGGATCAACAACATGACCTTTGCACCGCAAATCGAAGGGGATCTTGCTGATGCGGACCTGCTTGAAGATCCACTGATCCGTTGTTTATTTAATCGTGAGTTCGGAAGCTATCAGGCAGCGCAGCTCAAGGAGATTTTGCAACTTGAAAATCGATTAGAAAAGCATGGCCTTTGAATTTAATCACACAATAGTTAACGTCAAAGACCGATGTGCTAACGGGCGTGAGCCGGACACAATTAACTCGGCAGAACTCTGAAAATGCCTAGGTCCACACCGGATTCGAATCGGGAAATATTTTGAATCGTGGTTTCTGCAATATTCTTAAGCGCTTCATTCGTTAAAAAAGCCTGGTGTGATGTAATCAGAACGTTTGGAAATGTAAGTAGCCGCGCTAGAACATCGTCATCAATTCCCGCCACCGAAAAATCGCTAAAGAAAATTCCGGCTTCTTCTTCATAAACGTCGAGGCAAGCGCCACCGATAGAATGTTTTTTTAAAGCCTTAATAAGCTCAGGCGTATCGATCAGCGCGCCGCGACCGGTGTTTACAAGAATGACCGTCTTTTTCATGCT
>JACMRP010000016.1 GCA_014376325.1 Pseudobdellovibrionaceae bacterium | reverse complement strand
GCGGCATTTTTACTGACGAAATCTGGTGAATCTAATTTCATTCCAAGTTTGTCCAGCATACGAAGCATACTCTTCGAAGTGAATTCACTTTTGCCGTCGCCAGTGCCTTTCAGTCCGACAACGATACCGTATCCGATCAATTGATTTTCGCGAACTCCGCGAATGCTCGCGATATCTTTTAGTCGCGCGGCATTTGCCATCGAAGTCGTTAAGCAAAGTGCCAGCGCCAAAAATATTTTATTCATTCGTCGGTTTCCTTCGGATGCTGACAACGTCAAATTGCGGGTCGATTAACTTGGATGAGCTAACACCTTCGTCATTAAAGTCTTCAGGACGAACGATGCCGGCCGCGATCACTTTATATTCGCGTTTGCCAATCATGAATGGCTGCGCCCCACGAACGCGGTAATTTCCGTCTGGCAAACGCTCCACAATCTTAGTGGTAACTTGCTGAATGCCAGACATATCTTCTTTTTCGTCTTTTTTCACTTCAGTGGGTGCAGCAGTCGGAGCTGCGGCGGCAGCCGCCGTCGTTGCACTAGCGGGCGCGCGCGAGCCATCTGTACCGGCTGCAGCGAGGCCGTTATTTAGCTCTGCCTGCTGTTGGTCTTCCAACTGCTTCAGAAGTTTTTTAATGACGCCAACTTTAGTTTCAACTTGTTTTAACGAAGGACCATCGAGTTTTACGTTCATGACATCGCCTTCGCGACGGGCTTTGTTCTGAGCGAACAAATAGGCGCCTTGGCCTTCCATCACCCACATTGATCCCGCTTGAGAACCAAGATCGGATTCGTCCTCCATGCGAGAACGGGTCATGCGTTTATACTGCCGATTCGAAGGGACGCTCATCTGCGGGTTTTCGGAATAGCGAATGGACTGTCCATCACTGTCTTCGGTGACGACGGCCTTTTCTTTTGGGCCGTTCAACTTAGCCAAAAACTGCTCCATGGTGGCACAGCCAGACAGCATGAACAGAAAAGAAAACAATAAACTAAAATAAATCGTCGTACGAATCATTGCAATTTCACCAGACCCTTTTCAATGACGGTCGCTGACATAGTCTTTTGCGATTCTGGATTTTTAATTTTAATGACGTCGCCGATAAAACCATTTTCTTCTGCCGAAACGTTAATAGAGACCTCAAAGTCATCTGTTCCCGCTAGCGCCTTCAACATCTGACCGCGTTTAGCCGCGGGCTCGCGTTTTAGATCCGACATGACTACCGGTGACTTCGCCATCAAAGTTTTTCCGGCTACTAGGCCGATCACTTGTACAAGTTCCGGAGTTTCTTCTTTTAGAAAGGTGATATTGGTATCCATCATTTCGACGTCTTCCGCCTGAATACGATCACCGAAGCGTATCATTCGTTTTGCGACCGGCACGGTCTTACGAATTTTGACGGTTCCGGTGATCCACTTGTTCGCAAAAACCGCGGTCTCTTTAACCGGGATCATGAAGGCGCCGCCCTTGACGTCTTCTTCCCAGCCGATTTCGAAGCTCTGATTTTTTACTTTAGGAATCGACTTTACCTGAATATCGACCGCGCAAGACTCGCAACGCGAGATGATCAGATTTTTCAGCGTCCTTTCGATTTCAATTTTGGAAATTCCGTCCTGACGAATTTTTATTCTTATTTCTGACGGAATTTTAAATGTTGGATTAACTTTCTGCAAAGCGACGCTATTTCGGACCAGGTCGCGCAATTTTTTAGAAACGTCTTCGCCTGACAGAACGATGCTTTCTTTTTGTTCGGTCTGTTCAGCCAAAGTGACCCGCGCAATTTCGGTGAACGCGACACCGCTAATCTCTTTTAGCTCGGCAACTTGAAATACGGAAATAACTCCCGTATTAGAAACTTCCGTTTCTTTCGGAAATATAACTTCGGCACGACCCCAAGCAAGGCCCGCGTTCAAAGTTAATCCGGCTACAAAAATCTTAGAGCCTAGGCTAAAATTCAATTTCACTTAACTACCTCATGCTGTTGATCGACTGGAGCATTTGATCCGAAGCCTGAATGACTTTGCTGTTAGTTTCGTAAGCTCGCTGAGCGGTGATCATGTTCACCATTTCATCAACGATGTTGACGTTGCTGGTTTCGAGTTGTCCTTGCGATAAGTAGCCGGTCCCGCCAACGCCGGGGCGCTGATTCTGCGGTTGTCCGCTTGCCGGAGTCTGGATAAATACGTTCTTACCCATAGCTTTTAATCCTGCAGGGTTTACGAAATTAACCAGATCGATTTGCCCGATGGTTTGGGGGGCATCGCTCAGACCTTGCAGAACTTTGACTTCGCCGTTCGCGGCAACTTCAAGTCCCGCAACGTTTGGCGGAATCGTAATTTCGGGCTGTAAAAGGTTGCCATTTTTATCGACGATGCGTCCGTTCGGATCTTTTTTAAATGCGCCGTCGCGAGTATAACCCACTTGGCCATCTGGAGTCAGAACTTGGAAGAAACCGTTGCCCTCAATTTGTAAATCCAGCGGATTTTTTGTAATGACGGCGTTTCCATTTGTAAAATCTTTTTGTACGGCGGCGGTTCGAACGCCTAGACCGACCTGTACGCCGTTTGGCGAAAATGAATTCATCCCTGTCGCGGTGCCTGGCTCTTTTTGAGTTTGGTAAACTAGATCCTCAAACTCGGCGCGAGATTTTTTAAATCCGTTCGTAGAGACGTTCGCAATATTATTGGCGATGACATCCATATTTGCCTGCTGGGCGGCCATGCCTGTCGCTGCGGTATTGAGACTTTTCAACATATCAACTCCTCAATCCATTCTCTAGTTCGTTTTGCCGACGACGTTTACTAATTTGTCGGCCATATTGTCGTAGGCAGTAATTGCCTTCTGGGTGCTTTCAAAAACTCGATTTGTCTGAATCATGTCGGTCATTTCTTGCACGATGTTGACGTTGCTCGCTTCGATGAAGCCTTGCTTCACGCTCGGGGTTGCGATGTTCGTCATCTCAGGCGCCATGTTTGGCTTAAAACCGTACATCATATTACCTGTCTTCAGCAGACAGTCCGGATTCTTAACGTCGACCATTGATAGACGTGCTACCACTTCGGTACCTTGAGAAATATCGCCTGAGTCAGAAATCGATATCGGTCCGCTCGCATCAAAACGAATAGTGCGGGATGCGGGATCCGCGCCTGGCTCGCCATTTTTCAAAACAGGGAAGCCGTCTTTAGTAACGAGCTGCCCGTTGCCATCGAGTGTAAAGTTGCCCGAACGGGTTAACTTCACTCCGCCCGGTGTCGCTATTTCAAAGAAACCTTTGCCGTCGATCGCAACGTCGAGGCTGTTACCAGTGGGCTTTAAGCCGCCTTGAGAAAAATCAGTGAAGGTGCCCTTCGAATCAACGAAGCTTTTGTCGCCACCTTGCATATCGTAAAAACTTTCGATCGAGCTCGGCACGCGCGGAACCTGGATCACTTCCGGCGGTTTTTCGTTCGCCGTTAAGTACTCATTGAAAAGTTGTTGGTCGCGCTTGAATGCAGGGGTGTTCACATTGGCCAAATTATTGGCAATGGTATCTAGCTTTAAACTTTGGGCGAGTGCGCCGCTCAGCGCGGAATAGACACCTTTTGTACTCATGCGAAGTTCCCCCTGCACTGAAACAGAGCAAGCGGTATGCCATGCAAACTGGCCAATACTTATGTCGTGATTTGAAGTTTCGAAACTTTTTGGACTCAAGTTATTTAGATCTGAGCCGAGGGAATTCTTTTCCCCGTCCTAAGTCGAGGCGCCATTATTTTGTCGCCGTCACTGACTTCCGTCAAAATCGAGTGTGGAATATCTAGGTCATTGCTTTACAAAAATTCATGCGAAAGATAACCTTTCTGAAACGAACGGAAAGAAAATGAAATACATCCTATGCGCGCTTCTTATTGCCTTTTCCGCCCACGCCTTCGCTGGCGAAAAGGTCGAAGTGAAGTTTGGCAAACCTGAATCACAGACTATCGCTTTTGAAGATAAGGTCGTCGACGGCAAAGATTCTTTCTATTTAGAATTCAATACGCTTCAGAAAAAGAAAATCTTTCGTGCTATCACTAAGAAAGAATTCGAAGACATAACTAATGAATACGCGAAGATCCGTGCAATTTTTAAAAAAATCGGCGTCGTTATGGAACCCGAAACGTGCAAACAACCGGCGGAGATCACTTCGTATTCGATACCCCAAGTCGTATGCCTAGACAAACTGACGAAAAAACAGCTGGCCCAATTCAATGCCTGGTTTAAACATGCTTCCGATGTTGCATCGACTGCTCCCAAAAAATAAGGTTTAATTAAACCCGTCGAAGGTCCAGCAACCGTCAGAATTTCCGAAGCCTAGTTTTTGATCAATGTGCTCGACGCTTTCTGCTCGTCCCGCACATAATTAGGTATATGAAAATTAGTGCCCTTCTTTTTACAATGCTGCTTTCGTTGAATTCCGTTGCTGCGGTAAAGCCACTCAGCCTAAAAGAAAAGCTGCAGTCCATGACTCAGAAATCAGCGAACACGGCCGCCTACAATAATACGCTCATCTTCGACTTACCGGTCACCTACAATAAAAAAGTCAGCAAGTGGGTGCAGTATTACCAAACTCGCGGTCAACGCTGGTTTGGCGAATGGCTGTCGCGATCCTCAAAGTATATGCCGATGATTCAGGCAGAGCTTCAACGCGCGAACCTGCCATTGGACTTAGCATACATGGTCATGATTGAAAGTGGATTTTCCTCCGTAGCCGTTAGCCATGCAGACGCCGTTGGACCTTGGCAATTTATTGAACCCACCGGCGCACGCTACGGACTTCGCAAAAATTGGTGGCTGGATGAGCGCCGCGATCTTAAAAAAAGTACGCTGGCCGCTATTCGCTATTTAAAAGATCTTCGTGAAGAGTTCGGTTCTTGGTACTTAGTAGCAGCAAGCTACAACATGGGCGAAGCCGGGTTGCGAAGACAGATAAAAAAACACGGCACCAAAGATTACTGGGAACTTGTAAAACGTGGCGCCTTGCCGGTTGAAACACAAGAGTACGTGCCAAAAATTTTAGCCGCGATGTTGATCTCGAAGGCGCCGAATCTTTACGGCTTTCGCGATTT
>JACMRP010000152.1 GCA_014376325.1 Pseudobdellovibrionaceae bacterium | reverse complement strand
GCTGATGAATCCTTCCTGACAAACGAAGACACGGCGCTTTACGCGAAACCGGTCCAGACCTTAACGTTGACGAACGGCGCAGTCTCTACTTTTGCGATGACTTCTCAGGCCGCAAACGGGGTCGTTTCGGAATACAATTCTAAAGACGGCAGCTTTAAGTACATGCCGAATCTTAGTTACGTGGGCGGAGATACTTTTGAATACGCGGAAAATAATGCCGATAAAACGGGTGCTGTGACCCGTAAGATTAGCATTACGATCCAACCGGTGAATTTGAAGCCTTGGTTAGACAATCAGATTTTTAATTTTCCAATGAACTCGGTGGACAATATCATGATCATGACCGCGAAGGATAAAAAAGACTTAAATCCGAAAGTGCTTTTGGACTTAAAGGGCTTCGTTTCGCAAGTGAACTCACTTTATGGCGTGGTTAAAAAAATCGCGCCCGGTCAGTTTACTTACACTCCGCAATCTTTTTTTCGGGGTATCGATAAGGTGAATGTTTTTGTGGTGAATGCCGCGGGTCTTTACATTCAGCAATCCGTGACCATTAACGTTGGAAATCCGTTCTTAAATCTAGAACCGGCATTAGCGGTGCGCGCACCGGCCTGTATGAATTGTCATTCGAATGTGTCTTCGCGTTTTATCACGGATTTTGGTAAAGGTGACGCCTACTTCTTCGGCAAACCAGGCAACCCGTTTACGTCGGCGCCCACTGACTTTTATGGTGACCACGCCAAATCTTGGCAGACTTCGACTTTCGAAAGCACCGTGTACGTGCCGAAAGTGGACTTAGGAATCGACTTAACAAAATTTGAGGGCGCAGACTTTAAAGGCGACGAAAACGTTGCAAAAACCGTTTCCGAGTACGTTCGTATTATCGAAAGCAAAAAGGCCGTACCGGCGATGGTATTTGAAAAAAGTATTTATATTGCAGCCCCGAACGCCAATCTGCTGAATACCCGAACGGGTGGTTCCGGAAGCGCCGGCTACAGATTTGTTAAAGACAATGTGAACACGTCGCCCGAACTTTCTGGATTGATCGACAGGGGTGCCTATCTCGAAGCGTCGTCACTGACGTGCGATGGCGACTTGATACTGAGTAAAACCTTGCACTTGAAGAACCTGACTTTAAAAACAAATTCAGGATGCCGCGTTTATTCTACTCAGTCGATTTTCGTGCAAGGCCCAGTGAATTACGAAAAACTGATCGCGAATTCAACCGATAATACCAACTTGCAGCTAGTCAGTACGCGATGGGTAAATCTTGGAGTCGGTGACAGTCACTGCGAAGTAGAAAAAACGAACCCAGGGTGGTACAGCCAGGATAGCGATACGCTTGCGAAAAAACCGGACGAGCTTCGACTTTTGAATTACGGCGGTCCGACGCGAACGGCGGCGAATCTTGACGACGCAAAAGCGTTAAACGAATCGATGATTGCGGAGTTACGTAAAATCAGCCCGGCCTTTGAGGATGCATCTTGCCGTGCGCCGATCGCGGGACTGACTCCACGGGAAGTGCATTTCGAAAGACTTCTTATTAATGCGCCACGTGTTGATAGCCGCTATACCGGAAAGTTCACCGGCGTTATCGTTGCCGAAATTCCGTTGATGAGTCTCAGTAAGTTCTCTTTTAGTTACGATGCCGTTTTCAATCGAGTCAGTGTATTGCCGCTCATGAAAGCGGAGGATTTCCTAATTGTGAAATAACTTGGACGGCTCTATAATCTGCCATTCAAAAAGCTCAATGGTGGAAATAAGTGGTCGTATATCAGGTATACCCGCGCAGTTTTATGGACAGCAACGGGGATGGCGTCGGTGACTTGCCCGGCCTGATTTCGAAACTCGATTACCTGAAAGATTTGGGCATCGACGTCATTTGGATTTGTCCTATGTACAAATCTCCCCAAGACGATAACGGTTACGACATCAGCGACTATCAGAATATTCACGACGAATTCCGAACGATGGCGGACTTCGCGCGGAAGTTCATCTCCGCGGCATGCGCCTGACTATCGACCTAGTCATCAACCACACCAGTGATGAGCATCCGTGGTTTATTGAATCGCGCGAGTCGAAAGAAAACCCGAAGCGGGATTGGTATATTTGGCGAGATGCTAAGAATAGCAAAGAACCAAATAACTGGGCCAGCATTTTCGGTGGGGCGGCATGGAAGTTCGACGAACTGACAAAACAGTACTTCATGCATATTTTTTCGGCGAAGCAAATGCGGTCTGTGCCGAAAATGCCGAAGAGTGGGCAGGCGAAAGCCAGAAAAAATTAAACATGATCATTCAGTTCGAGCATGTCGGTCTTTGGGATACCAATCCCGAGCGCCGTATCGATTTGCTCAAAGTAAAAGATATTTTCACTCGCTGGCAGAACGAACTTGAAAATCGCGGATGGAATGCCCTGTTCGTTGAAAATCACGATGTGCCCCGAATTATTTCTAAATGGGGCGACGTAAAAAAACTTTTGGTTTGAAAGCGCCACTTAGATCGCGACAATGTATTTTATGATGCAGGGGACGCCGTTTATTTATCAGGGTCAAGAAATTGGTATGACCAATGCGCTCTCTGACGGATCCGAAGATTTTAATGATGTTTCGGCAAAGAACGCATTTCGTATAAAGCGGGCTAAGGGTGAAACTGACGCAGAAATTACGGCGGAGTTAACCCCGCTGTCTAGGGACAACGCCCGCACGCCGGTGCAGGTTTCACCATTCGTGCACGGCACTTACGCCCTGTTACTTCCTGATCACGAGCAAATATACGCGTACAGTCGAACTACGGAAGATGAAAAATTTATCGTGATAGCTAATTTATCAAATAAAAATGCACGGTGCGACTTCCAAGAATTAGACTTTGCGAAGGCAAATTTGGTGCTCGGCAATTATCCGCAAACCGCCGCCGCATCGAGCAAGTTTGAACTCCGTCCTTTCGAAAGTCGTATCTACCAACTTTAAAAGGCGGAGCCCTCGCACCCAGAGTCCAATGGACTTGCCAAATTCAATCTTTCGGTAAAACCTTCGTCAGCAATGCGTCGACTAGGGCGTCTGCTTCGGCACAGGTGTTAAAGAAATGCAGCGATGCCACCAACGCGATTCATTGTGGCGACGGCGACGTTAAGTGTGATAATCAGTAATCAGAATTTAATCAGTAGTTAAATTTTTAAATTCCATTCGACGGCAGAGTAAACCTTGCCGTTGATCTGGATTTCTAAACCGTGTCTGCCAGGGTAATACTTTCGGGTCGTGATCAGCTTCAGCGGATGTTTCTTTAATATGTCTACGCGTTCACCGGGTGCCAACGTCAGCGTTTTTAATTTAAAAACTTTCGGGCTCGTTTCTTTATTAGATTTCATATGGTGAATGATGTAGTCGATCACGATCTTCTGCGGTTTTTTTGCTAGAGAATGTACGGTAAAATTGAATTCGATCTTTTCATTCAACTTAAAAGTCTTTTTTTGCAGACTCAGATGTTTTACCGCCAGTTTAACGCCGTGATCAGCGCCGATCAGCTTGAGCGCCCCAGGATTGCCAGCCTTTATTAACGAACGTAATGACCGGTGTATAATCCATTCGATTTTTGCCGCATGCCTTTCGTCGGCTTCTTTGCTCCAGCGTGCAAGCAATCGTAGAACAACTTCAGGATGATCTTTCGCGATGTCGTTCAGATGATTGGAAACGCTTTTACGGACGTAAAGTTCTTCGTCAAATTTTAATTTCTCTAGAATAGGCAAAGTCGGTGTTGGATCCGCGATGAAGGGGCCAAGTTTTTCGCCCCAGGGCAGGCGAGGTCGGGTGCCTTCTGAAGTCCAGCGGCGGACGTCCACGCTGGAGTCATCCGCGTTCGCGAGCAAAAAGTCCATCGTGGTTTTTGGATGTTGGAGAATAAACGGACGAACGGCGAATTCACTTGAAAATACCATATTCATTTCCCTGAGAGCCTTCAGAGAAAGTTCCACATTGACTAAGCCGTAAGTTTGAACGAAGTCAGAATACGGCCAGAGGTCAAAACCGCTGAGGCTTTTAAGTCGTACGGAGGCTAACAAAATTTTCAACGCTTGGGGGTATTGGGCTGGCAATATATCATGCAGTTGCTCGCGAATCATTCGCACGCGGTCTTTAAGTTCTAGTGGACCCAAACGTGTTGCACATTTTAAAAAAAGCTTCTGGTCAAATTGTGGATATACGGCGGCAATCGATTTGCCCATTCGCTTTATCAGAGCTTCGCTAATCCAGTATTTGAAGGCGTTCGGATTTTCAACTTTTGCGATGGTCTTTATTTTTTGTTTGGCCGGCATTATTTTTTATCCACGATCATGACCGTAAGCCGGCTGACGCAGACAAGTTCGGATTTTTCGTTGTGAATTTCGATATTCCAAACGTGCAAGCTCTGACCGACCCGGATCGGGGTCACTTTTCCGGTGACTCTGCCGGAGGTTGCCGATTTCAAATGATTCGCGTTGATTTCGATTCCGACGGGCATTTTCTGAGGTGATGTTAAACACAATGCCGAAGCAATGCTGCCGAGACTCTCTGCTAGAGCGACCGAGGCGCCGCCATGGAGCAAGCCCGCGGGTTGCTTCGTCCGTTCATCCACCGGCATGGTTGCGATAAGGTAATCGTCACCGGCCTCGGTAAAGACCATGTCGAGGGTTTCGCACATAGTTCCCAGGCACATCTTCTGAATCATTTTTAGGTCGGGCTTTTGTGTCCAAATCATGGGGACAAGATAGTGGATACTTAAGGCGCGAGCAAGGCTCGAATCAGCGCTTCGCTTTTGCCACGCTGT
>JACMRP010000151.1 GCA_014376325.1 Pseudobdellovibrionaceae bacterium | reverse complement strand
TCTGCTTTCAAATTAGTTTCTACAAAAGATCTAAGTTGCGCCCCTTCGGTGGTTTTAAACCTGGGATACTGAGCACCGTCGAATTCGCCCGCCGCAACTTTAAGACTCTGAATCTTTTGGCGTTGGGACGCCGAAAGGTTCGAGTTGATTAAGTTCGCATCCAAAGTTTTGACCAGCGCCTTAAAATCTCGGGCTACGCGCACGTAGTAATAAAGCTGTCGGTAAACAATTTTTTCGAGACTGTCGACGGTGACCGCATTTTGAGGATATCCTTTCAGCGCGTTCTGGTACAATGGCATCGCTTCATCAAAGTTTCGAATGGTGAAAAGGAACTCTGCCTCTTCAAACGGATTTCTCAGAACTTTTAAATTATTTAAGGTCGTAAATCTTGTCGACACGGCCGGAAGCTGAGTATGGCAGGAAATACAAACTCCCAAGGTCGACTTAACCATCCATAACGAGTAGTTTTTGTTACCCGCTGAAAAAATTAACTCGGATTCGCGGAGCTGCGCAGTCAGCACTTTCGCCGGCATTTGAAATCCCGACTTTGTAATACTGTCTTCATGAGCAATCTTGACGCTGATATCGGCCATGTTTTGCAGCGCCCGCTGGATTGCCTTCGAGTTCTTTTGATCAGCAAATTTTTCTTCCGAAACCAGAAACGGCTTAAGAATAAATATCTGGTTCAGCATTTGATCCATCAGTGGCTTAACGCCGGCACTAACGCCAGCCGTGGCCACTAAGCTTAAAACAATGCCCAGGATAATCAAAATTGCGTATTTCATATCAACCTCTTAAAGCTTAGTAGGCTCGTGAAAATGCCAGCGGATTTTGAAATAAAAAGTCGGTCCCGCGCTCGAGTCCGAGCTCTTCGTACGTGTAAGTTAAGACGACCCCGGACCTAAGAAGCGCAAGACAAGGATCGTCCGCTAAACGGTAGATTCCAAAAACGACAAAAGGGGTCGTCTGGTCCTTCCGGATAGCGAAGTTTTTCTTACTCGTGCAGCCGCCACTTGCTACCTGAATATGAATTCCGTTCGACGACGTCATTATTCCCATGATGGGGATCAGCGTGGGAAGAATTCTTTCGGCGTTCGCGGCATTTAAATTCGTAAGTAGGCAAAGGGCAAAAATTAATTTCTTCATAGATCCTTCAGATAGTTAACGGTTATTCGATCGACATAGATTTTTGAAGATAAGTTCCGTCGCCGTTCAAGAACTTCAACGTGTGTGTACCCGTCGCCAGTTTGCCCAAACGAATTTCTTTACTGAACGGAACCAGGACCATGATGCACATACCTTGGCTGACGGTTGCTACTGGTTGAACTTCATGCGTAAAGGTATCAACGTGATTTACGTTCGCGGTCTTCCATTTATAACAGCCATTCGGAAACAATCCATTCGCAATCACGTAAGAATCTGCATGGGAATCAAAACCCCCTGGTACGTAAACGTCGTTGACGCCGATATTAATATCTTTAGTTGTCGGGGTTACATCAGCTGCTGCTAAGTCTACAGTACCGACGACGAAGAGTGCGGCGATTGCAAAAATTTGCAGTGAAGATTTTAGGGTGGTTCTTGTTTTCATGTTCTCTCCGGTATTCTTCAATCGTCATCATGACTTCGAAGTTTGTACTAGTCTAAAAAGCAAGCCACGTGCCAGCCTTAGACGCCGCAGATATCCGATTGCTAGAAAATTCGAGACAATTAAGCCCAAATCAATAGTTATTCGAGCCTTAATGGCTCAAGCTTGCGCATATCTCGTATCCTATGAATAGAACTTGTTAATAAGCGGGCCGAAGCGCATGTATGTAGAATGAATTCCGGAGAGACTAATCCCTACAAATCCCTTGGTATTGATCCGAAAGCTTCGCAAGAAGATATTAAAGCCGCTTACCGTAAACTTGCTAAAAAGCTTCATCCTGACCTTCACCCCGGAAACAAAATTGCCGAAAATAGATTTAAGGAAGTCACCTCCGCTTACAATGAAATCGGAACGGAGAAATCTCGCGCCGAATACGATCTCGCCAAAAACCAACGTGCGGAACCGGAGAGTGACGATCAGGACATGTTTAATTCTTTTTTTTCGCAAATGCGAAGAAATCAGACGCGGCCCGCTCGCCCGGCAGCTGAAATTTACCAAATCGATGTCGACTTCAAGGATGCCGTGCTTGGCGGGGAACGCGAGCTGACCTTACCGTCTGGGAAATCATTTATGGTGAAAATTCCTGCGGGAGTTCACTCGGGAACCAAACTTAAATTTGCTGGTCAGGGTTCAGGGAATACGCTCGGTAACGCGGACGTCTTCATTCAACTGAACATTAAGGAATCTACCGAATTCCGACGTTCGGGATCTAATTTAGAAAGCGACGTTTCGGTTCCGCTAAGTATCGCTCTCCTTGGTGGTGAACTCAACGTGCCCACAATTGATGGTTCAATCCTTATGAAAATTCCTGCAAATATCAAAAGTGATCAGAAGATTCGCGCGAAGGGTAAAGGCGCTGTAGATCCCGCCACCCTGCTCAGAGGCGACCAGATTGTGACCTTAAAAGTAAAAATGCCCGACAATCTGGATAATGAATTTAAATTAGCAATCGAAGCTTGGGCCAAGCGAAACGAGATTTAACAGATGTGTTTTTCGCCAACTGCCAGTTTTGTTGCATCTGCCGCTTTGACCGTAGTCGGAGTCGCGACCCTCAGGGAAACCAAACAAAGAGCTGAATTTCCGTTCGCGTTGATTCCCCTGATGTTTGCGGCGCAACAGTTGTGTGAAGGTATTCTATGGCTCACTTTCAGTAGTGGTGACGTCGCCGTTCGTGAATATGCGACGTACGCGTTCACAGGATTTTCGCGATTTTTATGGCCGATTTATGTTCCACTTGCAGTCTATTTTCTAGAACCGGTACTCCGGCGGAAAAAGATATTACTAGGATTTGTTATCGTGGGAACTATCGTGGGAACTTACTTGCTCTATTTCATCATTCAGGGCCGTATGACAGCTGAAATTATAGGTCACCACATCGTCTACGTTTCTCCGCACTTAAATCCGTTCGCGACGATGATTGCCTACGTAGCCGCCACGTGCGTGAGCAGTCTGTTTTCGACTTATCGTGGTGTGCAAATCTACGGCTTACTTTCTATCATTGGGTTTGCCGGTGCCTACATCATCAGTGAAGTCGCCGCTTTTTCGGTGTGGT
>JACMRP010000015.1 GCA_014376325.1 Pseudobdellovibrionaceae bacterium | reverse complement strand
GCCAGAAAGTTTTTTAACGGAGAGTTCCAGAAAGTAGCCACCGCGCGGGATCGCCTCGAAGTTTTGTCGCAGTTTTTCTACGCCAATATCGAGGAAAAGCCTGATGGGACTGCCGATTGGAGATTTTCGAAGAAAGGAATTTTAGAAACTGTCACTCAAGGCCGGTCCGAGGATCGATGGAATGAGGTTCAATCCTTGAAGATGCCGACCTTGTGGGTGCGCGGGGCGAATTCAAAAGAGCTCAGTCCAGAAAACTATCAGAAAATCCTTGGCTCTAACCCACTGATATCAGGAGTTGAAATCCCTGATGCGGGGCATTGGGTTCATTCGGATCAGCCGACGCTCTTCATCGCGGCGCTCAAGAATTTTGCCGGCGGATTCTGAAGCTAGAGGCGGGTTTTAGACCAAGCCTGTTTCTTTGACTTTCCCTTCAGTTGTCAGTAGTTTGGGCGAGATTTAAGATCACAAAAAGTGCCTACGGAGTGAACATTGAAATTTTCCGAGTTTAATTTAGATCCTGCCCTGACCGCCGTTATTGAAAAGCTGAACTATTCTGAGTGCACCCCGATCCAAGAACTTTCGATTCCAGTCGCTCTGGATGGCAAAGACGTTGCGGGCTTAGCGCAAACCGGCACAGGTAAAACGGCCGCCTTTTTAATCCCGATTATGGAGCGCATTCTTCGTGCCCGCCCTCTTCCACCAGACGCTAGCGAAGAACTCAAAGAGTTGGTTGCTAAGCGTGCCTTCAAGGATTGGAAACCGCAAAATTTCGTTTTGATTTTGGTTCCGACCCGCGAGCTTGCGGAGCAGGTTCAAGAGAATGTGCAAAAGCTTTCCGAAGTTTCTGGCCTTCGTGGTTTCGCGATTTACGGCGGCACCGGTTACGATCGCCAAAAAGATGCGCTTCGTAACAGCGTTGAGTTTATCGTGGCGACCCCGGGACGTTTAATTGATTTGTACAAAGAACACCAAGTCGATCTAAAACAAGTCCGCGCAATCATTTTCGATGAAGCAGATCGCATGTTCGACATGGGCTTCAAAGAAGATATGAAATACATCCTTCAGCGCGTTCCGCAAGACCGTCAGTTTTTGGTCTTCAGCGCGACTTTAAATTTTGATGTCTTGAACACCGCTTACCAGTTTGGTGCAGACCCAGTTGAAGTGAACATTAGCCGCGATCAATCTCGCGCAGAAAACGTGAAAGACGAAATCTATCACGTCGGCAACAATGAAAAGCCACAGCACGTGCTTTCACTTTTAAAATTGCACAATCCACGTCAGGCGATCATCTTTACGAATTTCAAATTGAACGTAGAAAAAATCACGCGTTTCCTGAACGACAACGGTGTTCCGGCAATGGCAATTTCTAGTTTGCTCACGCAGGCTCAGCGGACAAAAGTCATGGCGCAGTTTAAGGCCGAAAATGATCTGAACATTTTGGTTGCGACGGACGTTGCGGCACGCGGGCTCGATGTTCAAGGCGTCGATATGGTCGTGAACTACGAACTTCCGATGGATGCTGAATCTTACGTTCACCGTATCGGCCGTACCGGCCGCGCGGGCGCTACGGGCTTAGCGTTTAGTTTAGTCAGCGAAAAAGATGTGGATTCTTTGATGCGTATTGAAGAGTACCTCAAGAAAAAGGTAGAAGTCGGTTACATGGAAGACAAAGACCTCATTAAAGATTTCAAGGCGTTCGTTTATTCCGATCGAAATTACTCCGGCAACTTCGAATCTGGCCGCGGTGGCAGTAGCGGAGGTCGCAGCGGTGATCGCGGACCACGCAGCGGCGGAGATCGCGGTCCTCGCGCAGCGGGTGCTGGCGGTTCTGGAAGAGGCGCCGGTCGCGGTGGCGAACGTCGTCCACCACGTGCGACGGGCCCGGCTGGTGAACGCGAGGAACAAAGACCAACGGCCGCTCGGGGTGAAGCGCGTGAGCCAAGAGAAGCGCGTGAACCACGCGAAGCTCGTGAGCCTCGCGAGGCACGCAAGAGCGGAGTTCCCGCTGGCGGAAAGCCTCGTGATCCAAATGCGCCGAAGCGCGAACGTCGTCCCGACAACCGCCCTGACTTACGCAAGCCTCGTGCAGAGCGCGAAGCTTACGTCTCGTCGGCGAAATCGAATGGTGCCGGCGGAAGTACTGGCAATCGCAAGTCGGGCGCTGGTAAGCCAGGAAATCAAAAGAGCCTCGGCCAAAAGGTCACTGGTTTCTTCAAAAAATTATTCACTTAGTATTTTTGTTTTGAGGAGCAGCGCAGATTTTGCGGCTCCTCTTGTCGGGCAAGCCCGAACTTTTTCCTGCATCCTGCAGCCCCGAGCGCCGCTAACTTTGGGCATCGTGCCCAAAGTGGCTCGTGCCTTGGGAGCTTGGCAGTTTAATTTTTTGATTATTTTAGAAGCTGAATGGCTTCTTCGTTTTTTAGGGACTTCGCTAATTCAAGCGGAGTTTTTCCTTCCGCATTTTTAATGTCTTTTTTTGCGCCGGCCTTAATCAGGGTCTGCATTGTCTTTGGCGTTCCGAAACGGACGGCTTCGTGCATGGCCGTATCACCCTTCTTGTTGGGTGTGTTGATTTGCGCTGGTGCTTTTTTGACTAGAAGATTCAAGGCCTTCTCTGAATTTACCGAGGCCGGAAGAAAAGCCATGGTGCTTTTCTGGTCCCCACTCAGGACATCGATTTTTGCGCCCGCATTGATCAGCAGAACCGCGATGTCGTCTTGTTCATTGCCGATGGCCATCGCGAGGGCCGTATCGTCAGCATCGTTCTTTAATTCGAGGTTTGGTTTTTGCGAAAGCAGGTACTGAACCGCCGCTTTCTGTCCGGTCGCGGCCGCTTGCATGAGCGGATTGATTCCGTGATCGTCTTGCGCGTTTAAATCTTTTTTTTCGGCTTTGTACTGTTTTAAAACCGCCACCTTATCGTGGCCTGCAGCCTCGATCGCCTTTTTAAGTTCGACCGCAAAGGCAGAGCCACAAATCGAAAGACAAAGTACGGTCATCAAAAAAGTTTTCATAAATTCCTTCTACGGACGTCGTTGAGACAGCTCGGTAAATTGCGAACCCGCATCGAAGGGCAAGAACGTCACGGAATTGTAATCCTCGATCGCATTTTTGCCACCAAATTTATTCATCAAACCGGCAACGTCATTACGAATCTGATTGCGGGCACCGTTCCAGTCGGAGGGACTTTTTGTTTTATAAAGGATGCCGAAATACACGTTTCCTTGCTCTGTGGTAATCATGCCGGCCAACGTAATTGCGGGATCAACAGATCCGGTCTTCGCTACGACGGCGCCCGACATTTGCTTTGAAGAATAGCGTCCACCAAGGGTGGTGCCCGGGTCTACTCCGGAAACTGCCATGATGTGCTGGATATCGTAATTTGATTTTCGCAGATCCGTGCGGATGCCCGAGACTACTTGAACCAAAGCTTCACAGCTCGCTTCGTTGTAGGCTTTTTGTGAATGATCTTTTTCATCCTTCACGAAGAAGCGGTCGCCCGAACCATTTACCAACCGAATGTCCGTAGGATCCAAATTCAAACGCTTTTTCATGAATTGCTGAAACTCCATCGGTCCGCCCATAATCTCAAACAGATGATCGGCAACGTGGTTGTTAGAATTTCGATTCATCTCTTTAAGGTATGAATGCAGCGGTGCGGACTTCAGTTCAAAAAT
>JACMRP010000150.1 GCA_014376325.1 Pseudobdellovibrionaceae bacterium | reverse complement strand
GCCCAGGTATACATAGTTATCGGCGTTTTTTGGATCCTTACTGATTGCGTCCTTGCAGTACAGTAAAGCTTGGTCTTCTTGGTAATCAATAACCGTATTTAATTCGCAGAGTTTATTCAGAAACTCTGGCTTACGACCGATCTTATCCATCATATCTTGATAGACGATACGAAGCTCGTAGGTATTCTTTTTTTCAACGTACATTTGCGCAAGCTTTTCGTAGGCCGGCTGATACTTCGGATTGATTTCCAATGAAGTCTTTAGTGATTCCAACGCTTCAGAATTTTTTTTATTCATAAACTGCGCTGTCCCCAGCAGGTAATGCGCTTCGTAGTCTTTGGCGTTTTTTGCCGTCAACATCGTCGCAACCTTTAACATGTTTGCGGGTTCATTCTTCTTTTCGTGAGCGACCGCGAGCAAGATCATCGCCTTGCGGTCTAGTTTATCGATATTTTTCCAAAGCAATTCGGTGACCGCAGTGTAATCGCCCTTTTTGAACAGCGCCTCCGGATTCGAAAACGAAGCGGCAACGGATTTATCCGGACCTTGGGTGACATTCGCAGCCAAGCTTGTGTTCTGGAATGAGACGAGCACCGCCAGAAAGGCTAGTCTTATCAGGCTTTTGTAATCTGAGAGAATCTTCATATGATATATTATAACTAGTGGAGAATTCAAAAAGGCAGTCTAGTTTATCAAACCGCCTAGGTCAGGCCCTGGTGGAATACGTTCTGATGCTCGTGGTGAGCGTCGCGATGGTTATGGCGGTTGCCTACCAGCTGTTTCGACCGATGCAGGCTTTCCTAAAAGACTATATGGGCACCTACGTTTCTTGTTTGTTAGAAACCGGAGAGCTTCCAAGCTTTGGAAACGAAATGACTCAGCAGATTCTTGCCGACGAAGGTTGCAACGCTAAATTTCAGCCCGCATCGATTGCTCGTGGCCGGCCTCCTAACGAATCTTCGAGTTCCTCCAGCTCATCCTCCAAAAGTTCTGCCGCAAACAAAGGTGGCTCAGATTCTGACTCCTCAGGAAGTGGTAGCGGAGGAGGCCGCGGCGGCGCTGGCAACCGCGGACCGGATAACAGTAGAAATTTGTTAACGAGCCGGAATAAAAAATCAGCGACGGACTCTGCCGGTAAAAATGATGGTAAGACGACGGAGCTGCCGGTCGACGTTTCCGCTAGTAAGTTTTACAACCGAAGATCGTCGTCGGAATACAACGGGGTAGACCCTTCTAAAAAAGTCGTTTTGGGCGGCGCCATGTTTTCGGACGACGAAAAAAAGAAACAAGCACGCAAAGAAGACGGAAATCAATCCATCAAACTCCCAGACGGGTCAGGTGCGGCGCCTAAAAAAATTGCGCTGAAAGCTCCTGAACGGAAGCCAGCAGACGAAGACAAAGATGAGGGGTTTTCGCTCGGGAACTTTATGCGATTTTTGCTGATTGCCGCCATGATCATTGCGATCATCGTTGTTCTTGGTAGTCAGGCGCTTAAGATCGCAAAGAGTGGCGAGAAGTAGTCCTCTTCCCAAGCGGGGTTCCAAATTAGGCGAACACGAAGTTAGGAATACTGTGTCGCACGCTACTTCGTTTTTTTGTTTTCACATACGTAAAGAAAACTTCTTTCTACTTAGTGTCCGCCTTTTTTTTGGTGAAGGTTCTACATATGTAAACTCGGGGTTATTTTTTGTTGTAACAAGTTGTTTTTTTTGCTTGCGAAGTAAGCATTGTGAATTTTGATTTTTGAGAGAGATAATGAAAATATTTACCAGTTTTCGCTCTCACAATTTAAGTTAATGATGCATGCGAACAGCACGCTGCGCATTACGTAATTTATTTTCGAATCGGAGAAATTTCTTCAATTGAGATCTTAAGTTTCCTGTCTTGATCCATATAGCTTGCATGGATATTTGGATTGATTCATAACAAGCCTCTGCAAAATTCAACGGGGGTTTAGTTGAAGGACGTGATTGAGATCAATCGCAAAAAAGTCTTTTCTCAGCATGAAGTATCTCACTTACTTCCGCTGATCTATAAACTGACTGATGACGCTCAATCTGAGGTCAAAAAGATCATTAATTTCATTGAGGCCCATACCGATAAAAAGACGTCTGTGGTGCACGACCTCGAAACACGCTTGAACGAAATTGTCACACGATGGCAGATGAAGATCGAAAAGCTTGGCGCAGAGCCAAAAGGTCTCTGGCTTGCTGACTTTGACAGTGGCGACGGGTATTTTTGTTGGAAGTTCCCCGAAACTGAAATTTGCTATTGGCACGGTTACCAAGATGGTTTTACCGGGCGAATTCTGATCAAAGAAAAAAGCAGGCCCGAAATTTATGAGAATAGCAATAGCGCAAATTAATTCGACCCTCGGGGATTTCGAATTCAACTCTAAAAAAATTTTAGAATTTATAAAACGAGCTCAAGAGAAACAGTGTGAACTCGTCGTTTTCCCGGAAAGCGCTTTGTTCGGATACCATCCTTACGATTTGTTAGAGCGACCAAAGATCGTTCAGCAACAAGAAAAAGTCCTTAATAAAATTCACAAGCTTATTCCAAAAGACATGGGAGTGCTGTTGGGGGCTTTTACTAAAAATCCCAGCGCTAAGGGCCGGCCCTATTTTAATTCGGCAGTCTTCTTAGTGAAGGGGCAAAAGCCGCGTTACTTTCACAAACAACTTTTGCCGACCGGCGATGTGTTTGATGAAGCCCGCTTCATTCAACCCGGTACGATGAAAAACAATTACTTAAATTTTAAAGGTAAAAAGTTTTTCGTCACGATTTGCGAAGATATTTGGGCCTGGCCAAATGTTAAAGGCAAATCCGCTTACGTAAAAAACCCAATCACCGATATCGTTAAAAAGAAAATTGATCTGGTTATTAATATTAGCGCCTCGCCCTTTTTTCCAGACAAATTAAAACAACGCGAATACGTCACTCGGAAAACAGCTCAATATTTTAAAGCACCGATACTGTACACAAACTTAGTCGGCGCCCAAGATGAAGTTATTTACGACGGCGCAAGCTTCGTGCTGAGCCCATCTGGCAAAGTTTTGGCAAGATGTCAGCAGTTTGAAGAAGACCTGAACGTAATCAACCTGGATACGATGCAAGCTTGGTCACAAGCCGTGATGTACAAAGGCGCCGAAGCAATTCGTAAAGCGCTCGTACTTGGAATTCGAGATTTTTGCCAAAAAACCGGATTACAGAAACTGCATCTAGGCCTTAGCGGCGGTATTGATTCCGCAATCGTTGCTTGCTTGGCCGTAGAAGCACTTGGTGCCGGCAAGGTAACTGCCGTTGCGATGCCGGGACCTTTTAGTTCTAGCGACAGCTTGAATCTTGCAGAGGTGCTGGCAAAGAATTTGGGCATTCGATTGCTCAATGCCGGGATCAACGAATCTTACGATGCGGTTTTAAAAGCGCTTGAGCCCGCTTTTGGGCTCAAAGACTTCGGCGTCACTCAAGAAAATATTCAAGCGCGCTTGCGTGGAATATTTTTGATGGCCCTCGCGAACAAAGAGAACTCTCTATTGTTAACAACTGGAAATAAAAGCGAGTACGCGACGGGGTATTCGACTTTGTATGGCGATATGTGCGGTGGACTTGCGCCGGTCGGGGATCTTACTAAAAAACAAATATATGACCTAGCGAAGCTTTACAATCAGCAGGGGGAAGTTATACCTGCTTTGATTATTACTCGCCCGCCAACGGCGGAACTTCGCCCAAATCAAAAAGATCAGGATTCACTTCCGGCGTATGATCTTTTAGACGCAAGCGTCGTAAACCTTGTTGAGGATTGCGGAACGGTGAAAAGTAAAACGGATCAGTGGTTGTTGCCGCTGATTTTGCGGACTGAGTTTAAACGCTGGCAGGCGCCGCCAATACTAAAAGTTTCGGAACATTCTTTTGGACGTGGCCGCAGATGGCCCATCGCCCACAAGGCAACTGAAAACTAATTTTTGAAAATACCCTTAGAAAAATCTTTGATATAGATGTCGCACTGATAAGCATTTGCGGATTTTTCGAAAACGCAGCCATAGGATTTTCCGTCTTTAAAGAACGTCGTGTCGCCAGCGCCTTCATTATTATTGCGTGGAACAGAATCGAGAGCTTCATACATCGCTTTAGCGGCTTCGCCTTCGATGCGAACCCAACCGTTGCGATTTTCCATTACAACTTGTGAAGTGCCTTTAATGGCAGAAGCCGGAGTGCGCGTTTTTGCGAATGCGGTCAACGCTACGACGAATGAAATGAGGAACAAAAATAATTTCATTACAGCAACCCCCCAAATAAATTCATCTGCTTCGGCTGTCTTACGATCTGTGGAAAGCGCAACTCAGGTTTACCCGTCAGGGCGATTAAATTTGTGATTTGTGGCGCTTGTCCGCCAACCGAAATTCTTTTGATCATTTGATAAAATAAGTGACCGCAATAAGTAGCGTCTTCTTCAGCGCGGTGAAAGCCCGTCGTCGGAATTTTTAAATACTGAACCAATGTTCCGAGCTTGTAATTTGGCAAACCCGGAAAGACTTTCCGTGCGATCGGCAAAGTATCTATAATGATTCCTGTCGGCGCGACCGCTTCGTGACGTTTAATATCAGCAGTCAAAAACTGAGCATCGAAAGGTGCATTGTGCGCAACCAAGATGTCATCGCCGCAGAATTCCGCAAAGGACGGCAGAACACTTTCGATCAGCGGCTTTCCGCGAACCATGTCATCCGAAATCCCGTTGACCGCAGACGCTCCAGGAGCGATTGGTCTTAGTGGATCGATCAAGGTTGCGAAAATCGCTTCCGGAACTCCGTCAATAAAACGCACGGCTCCAATTTCAACAATTCTGTCAACGCCAGGAACCGTACCGGTCGTTTCTAAGTCAAATGCTATGAATCTCATAAATTCATTGATACATAATGGAATTGGGTAATTCAACAAAAGAGCGGTCCATGACCGAGGATTTCTAGATGAAACCGACGATCCCAGTTAAGTTCCTTCCAAGTGATAAAATTGTCGACGCGAGTCAAGACGAAACCTTGCTAGATGCGGGCTTACGCGCTGGCATCGATATCCCTACAAGCTGCGGTGGTAGCGGGACCTGCGGTACTTGCCGAGTGTTCATTATGAACGGTTTAGAACTTCTTCCGCCAAGAAACGAGATCGAAATCGACTTTGCCGAAGACAGAGACTTTGCACCGAACGAACGGCTCAGCTGCCAAAATTATCCGGTCGCAGGGTTAGTGATCGAAGTGCCGCCGGAATAAGCTAATTTTTTATGGGACTACGAAAAAAGGATTTCCGTAAATCCACGTGATCCAGCGATTTGCGTCGGGCAACGGCATTGATACGGCGACCCGCACTTGAAGTCGATAAACACCGGGTTCCGTGATTGGAACATTTAATTCCGAAGCGTTAACGGTTTTAAAACGTTCGCCATTTTTGTAGACGATCATTTCATAGAAGTTTTTTGGCAACTCCGGAATTCTTGATTTTAAAACTAGATTTTTGGAAAGCTTAACGGCCGAGCCCATCAGGTGATTTTTACCCTTATCTTCGATCGTTGCCGAAAATCCTTTGGGATCGCCAAGGGCATCAAACGCAATATACGAATTTCCTTTTTTAAGTGCGCTAAAGATTTTATTACGGTCGCTCGCAAGGTTTCCCGTGAGCTCGGAAGTCAGTACAATGTGATTCGTAACGATTTCGAAACTTCGCTGATAGCTCGGAAATTTTACCAGGTAATCGGCCCACGGAAAGGCACGTGCAGAGGCTTCAGCGCCCGCGTACGCCAACAGATGTTGTTTTTGCGTAGTTCTATCAAACAAAGCGATTTCATCTGACGGCTCCATGAAAAGCCTGGCTAGAGAAAAGCTTTGATTGAAGGGGTAAATTAGAGCACTCCAGATGACAGAGGGCTTCGAGTGCTGCCACGCCTGCACGGAGAGGGCCTTCATGTTGATAAGCTCCATGCCGTCTAAGCCAGTTGGAAGATCGCCATTCCAAGAAAATCCCAAATGAAAAGGATGAGATAAAATTAAAAACGAGTCCTTATTTTCGCTTTCAGTTTGTGTGAGCATATCCGCGAAGTGAATTTGCGCTTCGCCAAGGTTCTTGCCGATGATTTCTTTTTTCGGAGAATAGAAAATAAAACGGGAGTCGAGATAACTGTATTTACCTCCGTTTAAAACCAAAACACCTTGTGAATAGCTGTCGTTGTGAACGCTTCCTTCAAAAGCATTTAAGTCAGTGATTACTAAGAAATCTAAACCTGCAGCCTTAGCCGCCACCGCAATCTGGGCCGGGGTCGAGGAGCCAATACTTAAGTCCGAGTGCACATTAATTACTCCGCGATAGTCATAATATTCGTAAGGGTTTCCACGTTGTTCTAATTTTCGCGGAAGGATGCTGATTTCGTACTGTGATATGTAAAATCCGTAGACGAAGTAACAGATGAGAAGAAATGTAAGACTCGCGATAAATTTCATCATTTAGATACTTTCACGACTATGTAGTGGGGTTCGATCGTTCGCACCACCGTCGTGTTATATCCCGATTCTTTAATCCAGTCAGGTATCTCGCTCCAGTTTTCTTGAATTACGTAAAAAGTGTCTTCCTGCGGCACGGACTGTGGAAGCGTGTCGTAAAAATCGTAGCGGCTCATATCGCGCAGCTTGTAGATCGGAGTCTTATTCTCGTACCAGATTGTTGAGGCAAGTTGATAAGTGCCTGCGTATAAAGGAGAGAACTCCTTTTGTAATCCCGCTAAAAAGCGAAAGCGATAGGGTTCCCGAAATGGTTTCGCAACACTATTGCCTTCCGGCAGAAACAAAACCGCAGAAAACGCAAAAAGATAAAGTGCAAACCAAAAGGCGCTTGTCCG
>JACMRP010000149.1 GCA_014376325.1 Pseudobdellovibrionaceae bacterium | reverse complement strand
CATTACCAGTTCGCGCGTGATGTCGTCATTTAACTGGCAGGACTTTTTTGAAGCGGTCAGCCCCGTAGATAAAGTGCTGAGCGAGTTTCCGCTGTATGCACAGATGGATTTTACGACCCGCAATCGCTACCGTCTCGCGCTAGAAAGTCTTGCAAACCGCTCGAAGCAAACCGAAATACAGATCGCGCAGGCAATCTCCGCTAAAAATCAGGATCCGGGATTTAGCCTTATCGACAAGGGCCGAAAAGAATTCGAAAAAGAAATTGGCTATCGCCCAACTCTGTTGTCCTGGGCACTCGGAGTTTACCGGAGCGGTGCAAGTTTCTTCTACATCGGGGGCGTGTTTTTGATGACGATGCTCGTTTTGTCGTGGCCGATGCAATACGCGGGTACCGGTGCGCTGTGGTTGCTCGCCGTCCTCGGAATATTTCCCGCATCCGAAATCGCGATCAGCTTAGTAAACCGAATCACGATTGCGCTTTTAGGGCCAAGACATTTGCCCCGCCTCTCTTTGGACCAAGGCATTCCGGATTCTGCACGGACGTTTGTGGTTGTGCCGACTTTATTTTCGCAAGAACAAAAAGTCGAAGCGCAGATTGATGACTTAGAGATTCACTATTTATCGAATCCCGAAGTAAATATTTATTTCGCGGTGTTATCCGATTTTCTAGATTCTAACGAAGAGCATTTATCAAAAGATCAGAGACTGTTAGAAGTGGCCGCCCGGCGCGTCCGTCGGCTGAATCAGAAGTACCCGACACCCGATGGTGTCGACAGGTTTTACGTATTTCATCGCCGCCGCCTTTTTAATCCAAAAGAAAACAAGTGGATGGGTTGGGAACGCAAGCGCGGAAAGCTAGAAGAATTTAATCGCTTGATCTTAAGCCGCGGCGAACATTCCTACATCTCTCTCCCCGGTCTAAAACTTTCCACTCCCGCCAATATCAAATACGTGATCACCCTGGATTCGGACACCCGCTTGCCGAATGGCGCGGCCCTGCAGTTGATCGGTACGATGGCGCATCCCCTGAACGTCGCAAAGTTAGATCCAGTGATCGGACGTGTGACCCAAGGCTACGGCATTCTGCAGCCACGGATTACCCCGACTCTTCCGTCGACGGAAGACAGTACTTTGTTTCAAGCTCTTTCGACCGGGAACGCCGGTGTCGATCCTTACGCTTCGGCCATTTCCGATGTCTATCAGGATCTATTCAACGAAGGTTCTTTTACCGGAAAAGGCATTTATGATGTTCACGTTTTTGACCAGACTTTAAAGGGGCGGACTCCAGAAAATACGCTACTCAGTCATGACTTGTTCGAAGGCAATTATCTGCGATGCGGATTTCTGAGCGACGTCGAATTTTTTGAGGACTTTCCGAGCCATACCGAAGTCGCGGCATCAAGGTCCCATCGTTGGACTCGCGGCGATTGGCAACTATTACCATGGATTTTAGGACGCGGCGGTAGGTCCATTTCAATTTTGGGTCGATGGAAAATGATCGACAATCTTCGAAGATCTTTGCTTGCGCCCGCATCATTTTTACTGATCGTCGTCGCGCTTTGCACTCCGGACCTTGCATTCGCTCCGTGGTTGACGCTTGCGATGGTCAGCTTAGGAATTTCGACATTGGTCGGCTTTACCGCCGAAGTTTTGACGTTGTTCCGCAAAGTTTCGCTAAGACAAAATTTCGTTTCTGCCTGGTCCGATTTGCAAACGGGATTTCAGCGCTTCTTAATGCAATTTTCGTTTTTGCCTCACAGCAGTTGGCTGAGCGTCGACGCGATTGTTAGGACGCTTTACCGCATTTTCTTCAGCCACAAAAAAATGCTCGAGTGGACCACTGCCGCTCAAGCGCAATCGGCCGCAAAATTAAACTGGAAGTATTTCTTCCGAGCTTACCGCCAAGACAGTATTTTAATCGTCTCGTTGTTGTTCGCGATTTACTTCTTTAATTCAGAAATGCTTTTTTCGAGCATGCCGCTCATTCTTTTATGGTGGGCGTCGCCGATTATTGCACATCATGCGAGTTCGCCACCGAAACCTAAATTAATTAAACCGCTCAGCGTTCAGGATGTCGAGTTACTACATCACTCTGCAAGAAAGATTTGGCATTTCTTTGCCACCTTCGTGACCAGCGAAGATCATTACCTTCCGCCGGATAATTTTCAAGAAACTCCGGACCCGGTAATTGCACATCGAAGTTCGCCGACGAATTTTGGCCTGTATCTGCTGTCTGCAATCGCGACGCGGGATTTTGGCTGGATAGGCACGACGGAAACGATCGACCGCTTGGATTTGACTTTGCAGAGTATGGCGAAACTTCCGCGCCACGAAGGCCATTTCTACAATTGGTACGAGACTCGCGATTTCAGAACGCTCGAGCCTAAATATATTTCTTCGGTTGATAATGGAAATCTAGCGGGTCATCTGTTGGCCGTAGCGCAGTCTTGCAACGAGATTCTGCAAAAGCCCTTGCCGTTTCAGAATTTCGCAAAGGGTGCACTTCACACATTGGCGCTTCTGTCAGAGGCGCTTCAGGATGTTCCGAAGTCAGAGACGGTGATCGCCATGGTCGCCGAATTAAAACGCAATCTTTTTAAATTCGACCAGATCGTTCCGATCAAAAAATCCCGTTGGGAGCGCATCGAGCGACAGGCCGAAGACGTGCTTTCGATATTAAGCCAAAAACACCACCATCAAAATTCGGCAGAAACCGCGAACGCGCTCACCTGGGCAAAAAATTTACAAACCGATATCTCTAGCTGCGGCGAAGATTTAGAGTCTTTATTTAGTTGGATCGATGATACCCATCCAAGTTTTCCAGAAGGTTTTGCGCGTTTAAAAGAATGGCACGCGATTCAACTACGGCTGATTGTCGATATTCCGCTATGGCGAATGCCAACACATTTTGAAACCGTCATTCACGACATGATCGAATTTCAAAATGCGTTACCCAATGAAGCACGTGAACTTGCCGAACAGTTACAAAAACTCCGCAGAGGACTAGAGCAAACGGTGCAGAGCGCCCAGGCGCTGCTGAACAAGTCCCAAGGAGTGATAGAACTTTGTCACCGGCTGTTTAACGAGATGGATTTCCGTCTGCTGTACGATCCATCTAAAAAGCTTTTTTCGATTGGTTACCGCGTGGCGGACTGTCAACTGGACGCGAGCTATTATGACTTAATGGCGTCCGAAGCCCGCCTGACCAGCTTCATCGCGATTGCGAAGGGCGACGTTCCGGCCGCGCATTGGTTCCGCTTAGGCCGCGGCATGACCCCGGTTAAAAATGGCAACGCGCTCGTATCATGGTCGGGTTCGATGTTTGAGTACCTGATGCCGTCGCTCGTGATGCATTCCCCAGAAGGAAGCATTATCGAGAAAACGTGTCAGCTTTCCGTATCCCGGCAAATTGAATACGGACAAGAGCGTTCGGTTCCGTGGGGGATTTCTGAATCTGCCTACAACAAACGCGACCTGCATCTGACTTATCAGTACTCTAACTTTGGAGTACCTGATTTAGGGTTAAAGCGTGGACTTGGTTCCGACGTGGTCATCGCGCCGTATGCAACGATGTTAGCGTCAATGTATGATGCATTTGCGGCCGTCAAAAATTTGCGGACGCTGCGGGATTTAGGCGCCGAAGGCCCCTACGGTTATTACGAAGCGGTGGACTTTACTCCGGCCCGTCTTCCTGAAGGACAAAAACACGCCGTTGTAAAAACCTACATGGCCCATCATCAGGGGATGTCCTTGGTCGCGATCAACAACGTACTTAAAAACGGTTTGATGCGAAATCGCTTCCATTCGCACCCGCTCGTTCAAGCGGCGGAGCTATTACTTCAAGAACGCATGCCACGAAATATCACTTCGACACGACCGAACGATAAGTCTTTCTTCGTTAATTTTGTGAAAGAAGAAGTCGAAACGGTTTCCCGCAATTACCACACCGTCAACCGACCCGTGCCAACGACGCAATTGATGTCGAACGGCGATTACTCTTTGATGCTGACGTCCTCGGGTGGTGGCTACAGCAAATACCGCGATCTTGCCATCAATCGATGGCGCGAAGACGTGACCAAAGACAATTGGGGAAGTTTTTTATTTTTGAAAGACGTTACTTCCGGCAAGATCTGGTCCGCGACGTACCAGCCGACGTGTTTCGAAGCCGATAGTTACAACGTTACTTTCCTAGAAGACCGCGCCCGGTTCCACCGCGTCGACGACAAAATCAATTGCGAGATGGAAGTTTTGCTTTCGCCAGAGCACCCGGCAGAAATCCGCCATCTTTCACTGACGAACCTCGACACGAAAGATCGTGAAATTGAAGTGACGAGCTACTTCGAGGTCGTCTTGAATTCGGCAGCTGCCGACAGCGCCCATCCGGCATTTTCAAATTTATTCGTTCAAACCGAGTACGTACCGAGTTTGAATACGCTGCTCGCAACCCGCAGGGCTCGTTCCGCGAAAGAAAGTCCGGTTTGGGGAGCGCACCTCGTAAACCGCGACAAATACGCGACCGGCGAAATCCAGTACGAAACGAATCGGGCAGAATTTATCGGCCGCGGCCGAGACATCCGGAAGCCCATCGCGATATTCGACAAACCTCGATTATCGAATTCGGTCGGTGCCGTTCTTGATCCGGTGATGAGCCTCCGCACGCGCGTCAAAATTCCGCCAGGCGCGACCGCTAAACTGACCTTCACGACGCTCGCTGCCGATTCTCGTGAAAACGTGTTGCTGCACGCAGAAAAATTCTTAGACGCAAATACTTACCAACGCATCAATGATCTTGCGTGGACTCAGGCCCAGGTAAAACTTCATTACCTTAACATCGAGCCCGACGAGGCCCATTTATTCCAGCGACTGGCAACCCGGTTGCTTTATCTGGATTCTTCGCTCAGGCCCTCTAGCGAAATCATTCGGCGCAATCACAAAAACGTGACGGGACTTTGGGGCTTCGGAATATCGGGTGACTTACCGATCATCTTGATTCGCATAGATGATTTCGAAGATCGCGGTATTGTTCGACAGCTGATCAAAGCGCATGATTATCTTTTTACAAAGGGTTTGGCATTCGACTTAGTGATCCTGAATGATCAACCTGCTAGTTACGCGCATGAATTGCAGAGTG
>JACMRP010000148.1 GCA_014376325.1 Pseudobdellovibrionaceae bacterium | reverse complement strand
GCACGGGCAGGCCATGCGCTAGCGGATAGAATTTTAGCTTTGCCAGAATTCCGCGATGCTTTGCCGGAGTTGCGTATCGGAATTTGGTGCGGTCCCGGCCATAACGGAGCAGATGGCAGAATCATCGCGGGCGTGCTGGCAAAAAAATTTAACGTTCAACTGCTTGTGGGCGCTGCCTGGTCCGTCGAAAATTTTGAATGGATTATCGATGCCTGTTTCGGAATAGGTTTAAACCGAAACATTGAACCCGATGTTGCGAAACAGATACGATGGATCAATCGGGGCAAAGCAAAAATTATTTCGGTGGATATACCTTCGGGGCTCGACGCCAATCGCGGGACTATTTTTGGCGAGGCCATCCGCGCGACTTATACGCTGACTCTATTGCCGGCAAAGCCCGGGCTTTTTTTAAATGAGGGCACGGCCTGCGCGGGGAAAATTTGCGGTGTTTCCATTTCGCTGCCAAAAAATATATTTAACGCCGAAGCGGATTCAGTTTTTTTAATCGGGCCGCGCGCCGCCAAAAAACTTTTGCGAACTAGAAGGGCTACCGGCAACAAATCCAGTTTCGGGCATCTGTTGGTTGTTGCGGGTTCTGCCGGCACGGACGGAGCCGCAATTCTGACGGCCGAAGCCGCCGCGCGGATGGGCTGCGGTTACGTCAGCCTTTGCACATCTAGCTCCGAAATATTTCGCTCAGCACGGCCAGATTTTTTGCGTTTAACGCCGGAAGAATTTTTGACGAGTGATTTGAAAAAATATTCTGCCGTCGTCATCGGGCCCGGTCTTGGCGTGACCGAGCAATCTCAGAAAATGCTTTCGCATTTACTAGGTAGTCATAAAAAAGTTTTGGTTGATGCCGATGCGTTGACTTTATTGTCGAAAACGAAGACCCCTCCGCTTCCGCCGGAATGGTTGCTGACTCCTCATGCAGGAGAGCTTGCGCGTTTGCTCGATTCTGATGCTCGAGATCTGGAAATGGACCGGCTCCAGGCCGTAGAACGTGCGACCCAAGAGTTAAATGCGCATATTTTGTTCAAAGGCTTTCGCACAGTGCTAGGAACCCAAGGAAAGTCTTGGATCATTGGTTCGGGCAACGTGGCGCTCGCGAAAGCTGGTACCGGCGATATTTTAGCGGGTTTTATAGGCTCTTTAATGGCTCAGGGCCATTCCACGCGGGACGCAGCGCTTTTAGGTGCCTACTTGCACGGCCGTATTGCCGATGACTGGCTTCGACGCGGGCATTCGACCCGGACTTTGATGGCCTCGGACCTTGCAGATTTGATTGATGCAAGCCTCAGGAGTTTGAAAAAAACCGGAACGTAGAATAGGATCGGCCCATGCCTGGACCTATTAAATTTTTAAAAAGTGCCGTCTTGCCGAAAGACTATCCTAAAACTGGAAAACGCGAGATCGCGATTGCCGGACGTTCGAATGCAGGGAAAAGTTCCTTCCTCAATTCGCTCGCGAACAGCAAAGTCGCCAAGGTCAGCGACACTCCCGGAAAAACGCGACTGTTAAATTTCTTTACGCGTGGAGATAGCTACATCATCGTAGATATGCCTGGATACGGATTCGCCGCGCGTTCTGGCGATGAAATGCGCCAGTGGCACACGATGGTTGAAAACTATCTGAGCGTTCGCGAAGAGTTAGCCGGATTAGTCTTGGTTATGGACGGGCGTCGCGAGTGGAGCGAAGACGAAGAGCTTCTGAAGGCTTACACTGAGTCGCGCGGCATTCCTCTAGCGATCGTGCTGACCAAGTCTGACAAAATGTCGAAGAACGATATTCTGAATAACAAAACGCGCATCAAAAAAGACTCGGGAACGAACACGGTTTTCATGACCTCCGCGCTTAAAAAAACTGGCCATGACGAAGTTGAAGAATATCTTTACGAAAATTGGGTAAAGGCGAAATGAAGTTCATCGGAGTCATCCCCGCTAGGCACGCTTCGACCCGATTCCCCGCAAAACCTCTCGCACTCCTACACAACAAGCCGATGATCCACTGGGTGATCGAAGGCGCGCGCCAGAGTAAATTACTGAAGGATATTATCGTCGCGACCGATCACGATGGAATTAAACTTGCGGCTGAAGCTGCCGGCGCCAAGGTTGTTATGACCGATTCAAGTTTGCCGTCCGGCACCGACCGTATATATGCGGCAACGAAGGATTTGGATTTTGATGTCGTCGTCAACATTCAGGGAGACGAGCCGCTGATAACGGGCGAACTCATCGATCGGCTTGCGGGTCTTTTTGAAAAAGATCCCGGTTTGGATATGGCAACTTTAGCCCATCCGATGACGTTAACGGATCTTGAGTCGATGAACGCGGTGAAAGTTGTTTTGAATAAAAACGATGAAGCTTTGTACTTTAGTCGATATGCCATTCCTTATTCCCGAGTTCCAGGTGATAAGGCCGATTCTTTAGATGGATGTTTAAAGCATATTGGGATGTACGCTTATTCAAAAAACTTTTTGAAGACATTTTGTGAAGCGAAGCCCGCAGAAATCGAAATTGCCGAAAGTCTGGAACAGCTTCGGGCACTTTATCTTGGCGCGAAGATCAAAGTCTTACGCGTGAAAGAGGCTAGCCCCGGTGTTGATACTCCGGAAGATCTGTTAAAAATTGAAAAAATCATGAGGGGGAATTGATGGCCTTGCGAAAGACAAAAAAAATTTCTACCGTCAAATCGACCAAAAAAAGACTGCAACAAAAGTTTATTTTTGTTACGGGTGGCGTCGTCTCTTCGATCGGTAAAGGACTAACGGCGGCAAGTCTTGGTTCGTTGCTGGAATCCCGCGGAGTGCGGGTAACGATCATGAAATTCGATCCGTATTTGAACGTCGATCCGGGGACGATGTCGCCGTTTCAGCATGGTGAAGTTTACGTCACCGACGATGGCGCCGAAACGGATTTAGATCTGGGTCATTACGAACGTTTTACGAGCGCCGTCATGTCCCGATCCAACAGCGTATCGACCGGGCAAGTATACGACACCGTTCTGAGTCGCGAACGTCGCGGGGATTATCTTGGCGGTACCGTTCAAGTTATTCCGCACATCACAGACGAAATTAAAGCGCGCGCCTTTGAAGCCGCGCAGGGTTCCGAAGTGATCATCGTCGAAATCGGCGGAACGGTCGGCGATATCGAAAGCCAGCCATTTCTTGAAGCCATTCGTCAGTTGCGCAGTGAAGTGGGTCCAGATAATTCCGTGTTAGTTCACGTCACTTACGTTCCGTACATCGCTGCGGCAGGAGAGCTAAAAAGCAAACCGACCCAGCATTCCGTGAAAGAGCTCCGCGAGATCGGTCTACAGCCTGATTTTTTGGTTTGCCGAAGCGAAAGACCCTTGGACGACGGGATCAAAAGAAAGATCGGATTGTTTTGCAGCGTTCAGCCAGAACACGTGATCGCGGCGCAAGATTCGCGCTTCATCTACGAAGTGCCACTCGCTCTGCATAAAGAGGGTCTGGATCAGCTGATCGTCGATAAGCTGAAGCTTAGTTCCACGCGCATGGATCTAACGGGTTGGAAAAAAATCGTTAAGGTCCTGCAAAATCCAAAACGCGAAGTCACCATTGGCGTTGTGGGCAAGTATGTGGATTTGAAAGAGTCGTATAAATCTTTGAACGAAGCGATCGTGCACGCTGGGATTGCGAACAATTCCAAAGTAAATATCGTGTACGTTGATTCGGAAAAGATCACTGACAAGAACGTGGCCCAACATTTAGGCGACGTCGACGGAATCTTGGTTCCGGGGGGATTTGGTGCTCGGGGAGTTGAGGGAAAAATTTCTGCCATCAAGTTCGCGCGCGAACGGCAAGTGCCGTTTTTCGGAATTTGTTTCGGGATGCAGTTAGCCTCTATCGAATTCGCGCGGAACGTCTGCGGGATTCAGGATGCTACCAGCCACGAATTTTTCACCGATAATAAAACCAGAAATTACGTTATCGACACGATGGTCGAACAACGCGGAACCGTAAACAAAGGCGGGACCATGCGCTTAGGTTCGTTTTCTTGTGCGTTAACTCGCGGAAGCAGAACCTTCGATGTTTACAAGAGCGCCTTGATTCACGAACGCCACCGCCACCGCTATGAATATAATAACAAATATCGCGCGCTTTTTGAGAAAAACGGAATGAATGCGGTCGGAATCTGCAAAGAACGAAACTTAGTCGAAATTGTGGAGCTCGTAGACCACCCTTGGTTTATCGGCGTTCAGTTTCATCCGGAATTTAAATCTAAACCGCTTGCACCGCATCCTTTGTTCGTGCAATTCGTCAAAGCGGCTCTGAAAAGAGGCTCGGAGTGAGCTCCAAAATTATTCAGCAGGGTCTGCAAGTTTTAGATATTGAAGCGAACGCAATCCTGGCGCTGAAATCACGTCTCGACGAATCTTTCGTTACGGCGGTTAAAATTATACAGGCCTGTAAGGGAAAACTGATCATCACCGGGATGGGTAAGTCTGGGCAAATCGCGCGCAAACTTGCCAGTACGTTTTCTTCAACTGGTACGCCCGCAGTTTATTTGCACCCCGCAGAAAGTGCGCACGGCGATTTAGGCATCGTGGTGGACGGGGACGTGATCATTGCGCTTAGTTACGGTGGCGAAAGCCCAGAACTGGCTCCTATGTTGGCTTTTGCGGTTCGAAAAGATATCGCGGTGATCGCAATTACGGGCAACTTAAATTCCACATTGGCGAAAGCGGCGAAGGCCGTTTTAAATGTTTCGGTCTCTGCAGAAGCGTGTCCGTTGAACCTTGCGCCAACGGCGAGTAGCACTGCTTCGCTCGCAATGGGCGACGCCATTGCGATGGCCGTGTTGAACGAAAAGGGTTTTTCTCCAGAGGATTTTGCAGAATTTCATCCGGGCGGAAGTTTAGGATACAGACTTTTGACCAGGGTCAAAGATGTCATGCACACGGGTGAAGCCTTGCCTTTGGTCGGGCTTTCGACTCCGATGCGCGAAGTTCTGTCGATCATGACTCATAAGAATGTTCGCGGAGCATCTGGCGTGTTGGACGACAAAGGAGACCTGATCGGAGTCATCACGGATGGTGATATTCGAAGGCGCCTAGAAAAAAGCACAGATCCATTGACTGGTGTCGCGAAAGACTTGATGACAACCAATCCTAGGACTATTGACGCCAATGAATTGGCCGAAAAAGCTTTGTTTTTGATGGAGCAATTTCGCATTCAAATGGTTTTTGTCTTCGACAAATTAAGCAGTCATCCACAAAATCCTGTCGGGATTCTTCACATTCAAGATCTGCTTCGTTCGAAAATTCGTTAAACTTTCGGTGACTTAGGTCGAGTTCGCTAACTGATAACCTTGCCCCCTTGTGTAATTTTTTTCACAATGGTGCGAGTGGCAATAGATTTCGTAAAACTAAGAAATATTAAAATGCTCGTCCTCGATGTGGATGGAGTAATGACCGATTGCAAAATTTGGATGGATTCCAATGGCGATTGGAAACGTTTCTTTTGTATTCGCGACGGGGTCGGAATTAAACGACTTATCGAGCACGGCTATAAACTTGCCGTCATTACTCAGAGCAAGACCGAAGAAATACGTGCACGTATTAAAGTTCTCGGCATTCAGTATTTCTACGAAGGTGCTACCGACAAAATCCCTCCATTCTTGGATCTGCAAAAACAAACCGGGTTAAAGCCGGAAGAGATGGCTTATGTCGGCGACGATATTTATGACATCCCATTGCTTCAAGCGGTCGCATTCGGTGCCACGGTTCCAGAAGCGGTGGACGAAGTGATCGAAGTATCGAAGTACGTTACTAAAAGAACGGGCGGCAACGGTGCCGTTCGCGAAGTCTGTGATTTGATATTCAAACATGGCGCTTTTTCATCATCAGGAAGGTCCTAAATGGTCAAGAATGCACTCAAAGGATTGAGTCTGTTCTTAGCGGCGTTGCTTTTACAACGTGTCGCTTTTGCAGCAGAAGTTGTGGAACTACCGCAGGAAGAACTTGCACAGGAATCGGTCTATCCGGTTTTTGATAAACCCGTCAGCGTAAAGAACAGAAACGTCAATACTGCCGGCAAATACGAAATCGGTGGATACTACGGCAATGCTTTGACCGAACCGATTTTCAACGTGAGCAAGTTTGGAATCGCTGGTTACTATCACTGGTCGGAAGATCACGCGATTGGTTTATTTTACGAAATGAATCAGTCAGGGTTAAGCAAGTATGGGGATCAATTGAAGAGCACGCCGCAATCTGGGGTGAGCAATCCTCCCATCGAGTTAGATTTCTCGAGAGCTCCGGCGCCAAAATATACAATGATGTTGGACTATAATTTTAAAGCGTTTTACGGAAAAATGAGTTTAAGCAAATCCATCGTCTTTAACCTGTCGACTTTTGGATCTCTCGCTGGAGGCATGATTACTTATTCTAACAAGTCTTATCCTGGTATCGCTTTAGGACTAGGACAGAAATATTACATAACTAAATCTTTGAGTCTTCGTTTCGACGTTCGAATGTTCATGAATAATGCTCCGATACCGTTTTATAGCGGCGGTGCCGGTGCGCCAGTCTCGACCCCTTCGTTGGGCCCAACTCACCCAGCGCCTTCGTACGACAAATTTGAAGATCGACTTACTTACACGACCAATATGGATCTTGGCGTGAATTTCATGTTTTAAGGATGGCCTATATGCAAAGTTACTTTAAAACAATTTTAAGCATGGCGGTTCTCTTCGGAGTGACCTCCGCTTCCGTTAGTGCCTTGGCTCAAGAGTCCAGCGCGGGTGATGATTTGAATGTAATCGAAATGGAACTTGATAAAACCGCGCCGAAACAACAGAACACCTATGTTCCCGGCGCCCAGAATCAAAAAATCGATGCTGGTGAAGATCGTGCGGAAGTTCAGAAAAATAATAAACTCAGCGATTTTTCTGGTTTGGGCAGTTTAGCGCCTTTCAGCGAAATCTCGGTAATTCAAAAAAGATTTCTACCGAAATCGCAGCGTATTCAGTTCACCGGTGCATTTACAACGATCACGAACAACCCTTGGTTCACAACTATGGGGATTTCGTTGAAAGCGGCCTACTATTTTACGGAGGCCTGGGGCCTAGAGGGAACTTACACGGCCTTAACGAGTTCCGCCAGACAGGCGACCAATGAGCTTCACGAAAATAATGGGATTGCCGCTGACGCTTTCGTTTTTCCTCAGAGTTATCTTGGTTTAGACGCCAAGTACACGCCGTTCTACGGAAAGATGACTTGGTTAAATAAAAAGATAGTCCCATTTGAACATTATTTTACTGCAGGACTTGGCAATACTACAGTCAGCACGGGGGGAACCGGCGCAACCTTCCATTTGGGCA
The DNA here is from genome assembly GCA_014376325.1 of Pseudobdellovibrionaceae bacterium. Next base: position 353 of record JACMRP010000148.1, on the reverse strand, counting down.
CCGGTCAGAATTTCGCCATCTCAAAAAGATTTTCGGTGAATTGGGATTTTAGCATGATGGCCTATTCCGCAAAGTCGACCACCGGAACCGTTCAGAGCTTTAATGACCTACTGTTAACCGTGGGCATGAGTTTCTTCTATCCGGAGGCAACATACCGATGAGAAATCTTCTCGCATTCTTCTTAATTCTGAGTGTATCGGGAACTGCGGCCCTCGCCGCGCCGACAAAACGTGCGGCTCCGCGACGTTCTGGTGCGCCCATCGTGAAAGCGCCGGCAGTGAAAAATTCGCCGTTGAAGCAACAAATGAATCAGGCGTTGGCACTTGCACGCGGTGGTCAGTACGAACAGGCTT
>JACMRP010000147.1 GCA_014376325.1 Pseudobdellovibrionaceae bacterium | reverse complement strand
GCCATTCCTTCAAACGTGATATAGAGCACCCAGTAGCCGATAATAATGCCGATACACATAATCATCCCACTGGTTTTAGCCGCCCGGCGATTCGTCGTCGTACCGAGGCCGACGCCAATCAATGCAAACACTACGCACAACAACGAGATCGCCCAGCGCTTATGAAACTCAGTCTTTAAGATACGTTCATCTTCTTCTTTAAGTTGTGGCTTCCGGAGGGCTTCCTGAAGCTCTCCAAGGGTCAGCGACTGCGGGGACTTTTCACGGATGACGTCTTGGATAGGGTCGGACAATCGTACTTCGTACGTGTTAAATTTTATCTTCGTGTGCGTCTGAGTTTTACGATGGATATCGCCATCCTCAAGTCTCAACATGGCGCTGTTTCCTGGACTAGTGGCATCCGACACGATCGAGCCGCGCTTAGCGATGATCGTGAGCGGGGCTGCGGGATCTCGCTCATCGTAAATAAAAACATTTTCCAGGATGCCTTTATTCGAATCGACTTTGTTCGCGTAGACGACCATATCGAAAAAACCTTCGGAAAAAGTACCTTCTTTGATGGTCGCTGCCGCCTTCGTGTTGGCGAGTCGAGTAAACAAAACCTCGAACTGGCGATTGCCCCAGGGCGCGATCTCAAAAGATGTTTGTGCGGATAAAATTCCGACCAGAATCGAAATCACCGCGGCAGGCAACAAAATCATGCCCATGTGCATGCCCGACGCCTTCATCGCAACGATTTCGGAATCACTGCTGAGTCTGCCGTAAGTCAGAATCACCGCAAAAAGCAGACTCATCGGAAACAGCGCAGGAAGAAGCGAGATACAAATGTAACCAATAATTTCCGAAATCGTTTTCATGTCAACGCCATGAACCAGCGCGAATTCGGTCAAGCGAAGCACTTGGAACATCAGGATGATGCAGATAAATACGATCATGCCGACAATAAAACTCGGGAGCATTTCGAAGAAGATGTATTGAGCGGCTTTTTTTCCGCGGAGGATGCTAAACATAGAGCCCATATTTATAGGAATCGAGCCCATTGTCCAGATTACAATTGGCATTTCCGAAAGCTTCCGAAGTTGACCGAAGCGGCTCCTTCCCGGACAATATTCGTGTGGTCCACAAAATCCTTCTCGTCTATGAAGAATACACCGAATTGACTTCGGTACAGTCCGCTCTGATCCGAGTGGGCTTCGACGTGCTTGGCATTACGACCGAATACACTCTCGGAGAAAATGTTTTATCATTTAACCCTGACGTCGTTTTGACTTTAGGTCGTGGCGGAAAAGTATCCACCCTTGGCGTCGGTCGAAGGCTGCGGGAGATGACGCGCTGGCAAGGAAAAGCCATCCTGATTTTACCCGCCGGTTACAAACCAAAACCCGAGGACTTCGGCAAAGTTCGTGCGGATATGCTTTTAGAGGCTCCGGTGCCAATTCAACGTTTGGTACAGGTCCTCGCAAAGATTTTAGATATGGACGAAATTGCGACCGTTGAAAGATTAAATAAAACGGCGGAAGCGATTCCGACTGAAGAAGCTCCTGCCATCATTCCAAATTTAAAATTAGATGGTAGGGATGAGTCGGTGCGGGTGACCGGCAGTGCCCTGAAAGACGGCAAAGATCGTTGGACCTTCGACATGGACGTGGATAAAAGCAAAAAAACCAAAGAGCCCGATCTAGAAAATCTTTGGAAAGAGCTCACGCAAGATAGCGAACTTCACCACGTGAAGGGGAGCGCTCCGAAAGCGGTCGGTTCAGAAAAAGTCAGTTTCGAATTGCGAGAGCGGCAGGGGATTTTATCCGAAAACGAGATGCAGGATGTTTCGAAGTCGATCTCGGATGGACGGAAAGGCGAGCACGAGCGGGTCTCAAAGTACGCCAAGTTTACTGAAAAATTAACCCAGTTCGACCCCCGCAAGAGTCTAGGCAAAGTCGCTGCCAGGAAAGCCCAGAAAGAGCTGGCAAGCTCCTGGAATCAGGGTGATATACAATCTCAAGATAAGGCACGACAAGAATTTACGAAGGCGTTATTTCGAAAAAAGTAATGGCTCAACCTGGACTTTTTAGGTAACAATGCCCATCTTTAAGGTAGAGGTTACAGAGGAGAGACTATGGCAAACTTTACGAAACCAGTCACTGACAGTACTTTCGAAGCGGACGTTCTGAATTCCAACACTCCCGTGTTGGTGGATTTCTGGGCAGAATGGTGCGGACCTTGCCGTGCGCTTGCTCCGAAGCTCGAAGAAATTGGTCAAGAGCTCGATGCAAAAGTAAAAATCGTGAAACTCAACGTTGATGAAAACACCGCAACTCCTGCAAAGTACGGAATCCGCGGAATCCCGGCGATGATCCTTTTCAAGGGCGGCAAAGAAGTCGGTCAACTTGTCGGCAACCATCCGAAAGACGCGATCGTCGAATTCTTAAGCAAGAATTCTTAGTTCGATTTTTTATGAAAACGAAAAGAGAGAAGCCACAAGCTTCTCTCTTTTTTTTTCCAGAATCCAAAGTTCAAAATTTTATTCTTAAATTTAGAAGCTTACAATGCAGCGACATCCGTACGAATCAGTTTACGATAGATCATATCGTAGTTGGTCATCACTCGGGTTGCGTATTCGCGCGGGGGTGTGGCCGCGGCGATCAGGCGTTTCACGTTGGTCGGACCCATATTGTAAGCAGCGACGTAGCGGTAAGCGGCGCCACCGAAACTCCCACGCAAGTAATTCATGTAGGCAACACCGATACGCACGTTGTTCGCGGGATTCTTTAATGGATTTTTACCCTTCATCGGTAAGTCTAATTTTTGGATGATCCAAGCGGCGGTTTCTGGACGGATTTGCATAAGCCCGATTTCGCCAACTCCGCCGATCATGGTCGGATTGAAGCTGCTCTCAGTCTGAATAACCGCGACGACAAACAAAGGATCAAAACCGTACTTGGCACTTTCGGCAAGGATCGTGGCGCTGACTTCAGCCGAATCCTTCCGGTATTTTGCGGGCATGCTGTCCTGAACGATGTTGTAGACGAAGCGGGTGACCGACACGACGCCCGTGCTCTTGCGGACGGGGCTGTTGTTATAGCTGGAGCCTAAGAGCTCGCGGGCATGGCTAATACGTCGTGTGGTGGAGTTTGATGAGAACTCTACGCTGCCGGCTTTTTGATTCAGGCCAAACATGTTCTCGGCATAGAAAGCGAGCACGAAAGTTGTGATCAGAAGCAGACGCTTTTGAGTGAACTGTGTCGATTTCATGGTGTCTCCCGGGCTAAATGTTAAGGTGCAAGGTCGATGTCATCCTGATACAGGCTTACATTGCGAGGCTCGTGCCGCGGCCTTAAGTAGTGGACATTGTTGGATTATCAGAACAAGACGCTTGCCAAGACGCTCCGGCTTCAGCTGTCGCTGACGATGTCTAACAAAACTTGGACACTTTACTGTTTACTATCTATCCAAAACGAAGCGCTTTCTTGATTTGAGACACTAACTCCGCTATGGTGCGCCCTCTACGACGGAGAGTGCCCATGCAGCAAATTACTTTTGAGACTATTCAGACCGCAATCGACAACGTTTGTTCCATCACGGACGAGCAGGATTTAGACAGACTTTCCCAGGATCTGTTTGATGCGCAACCGGGCCTTGCCGGGTTCGTTATCGATTTCATCGAAGACATGAGCGAAGGCGCTAAAGACCTAGGTTTTATGATGGCTTTAGTTCTGTGGAAGAGCTTCCAGCAGCAGTTCCCGGACATGCGGGCCCTTGGGGAAGACGAAGTGGTCAATCTTTTCGAAAGCCAAGAGCGTGAGCTTGAAAAATTACTGCAAGTCGATGACGACATGATCGATGCCATGCAAGAGACTGAAGCTAAAATCGGCCAGCCAGAAATTTTCAGCTACGTGACTCAAGAGTTATTTAGCGAAGAAGAAGACGATATCAAGATCAGCGAAGATGAAGAGATTCATCTATTCATGGTTCTGCGTTTCTTCAGCACAGTTTTGAACGACCTTGCAAAAGAGACGACCGAAGGTTCTGGAACTAACTCTGGTTCAGGTTTGAAGCACTAGTTTTTAGTTACTAAATTTTAGTAGAAAAAGGCGGATGTAAATCCGCCTTTTTTATTCTGCAATAGCCTGATTTGAAATTAACGAGTGCAGCTGAAACTTTCGGTAACAGAACCGCTAGCACCCATCGCTTGTGCTTCCGCTCCGTAAGTTAATTGAATTTTGTCTGAAGTACTTGTCACGAATGCGATGCCTCGGCCTTGTTGTTGCATGGTGGCGATGCTTGAAAAACCGAATGCCGAACTCTTATCGATCGGTTCGTTTTTGTTCAGAACTTCCGAGTAGACAGTCATTGCGGAACCGCGCAAAGTTCCTCCTTCGCCAGACGTGCCTACGTCAATCACACGGTAGAATTTTCCGGTAGCTACGCATGATTTGTCTTGAAGTTCTTGGGTCACAAGCACGAACTCAATGTTGCCGCTCGATGACGTGCAGTGAAGACCATCTGCAACGCGGGTAGGGCAACCGGGACCCGTAGTACCGCCGCCAGCAAAGCTGACTCGTGCGCCGATAGTGATGAGAACGATGGAAAGTAAAGAAACAATTGTTGTTTTCATTTGTTTGCTCTTTTGCGATATGAAATTTAAAAATCCTGCAGCATGGATAACACCACTGCGACTCGGCCGAAAGTTTCCCGGTGGAATAGCAGGTGTTCCTGAACATGGTGCACGAGGACGGAAGTTGTCTTTTTATTCTGTCCAAAGATCAGGAAGTGGCCGAATTGCTGAAAACCACTTGCCCCGGTACTTAATGAAGATCATCGAGAGAGAAGTTCCGGCCGAATCAATTCAGCGATGAATTAATCGCCGTCTTCCATTTTTTGAAGAACTAGCTGGATCGAGTTTGAATCTATATTCGCGCGCTTCATAAGGGATTTGGCTTTGGTAAGATCGTCGGCGTCAATGGCTTCGAAGAACGCATCTACTTTGCCGATCTCCGCAAGCTTTTCTAAAACTAAAGTGCCTTCAAAATCTTTTTCTTCCACGCGAAAATCTCCGTCGATTTAGAACAAGTACCTTCGGTACGCGACGCTCGAAACCAATCCGAGGCCGGCCATCGTGGTCAACATGCTAGAGCCGCCGTACGAAAGTAACGGCAACGGAACGCCCACGATCGGTAGCAACCCTATGACCATGCCGATGTTCACGAACATATGCCAGAAGACGTAACAGAGCACTCCGATGGAAAGCAATGCGCCGAACTTATCCCGGGCATTGAACGCGATCCTTAAACCCAGCACGAACAACATGCAGAACAAACCGATCGTCATCATGCTGCCCACAAAACCGTGTTCTTCGCTGAGCACGCTGTAAATAAAATCCGTGTGACGCTCTGGCAAGAATTCCAATTGCGACTGGGTTCCCTTGCGGAAACCTTTACCAAGAAATCTGCCGCTGCCCACCGCGATCTTGGACTGAATGCTGTTGTAACCAGTGCCGCGTGGATCGTTGGTCGGGGACATAAAAGTCAGAATCCGATTTTTTTGATAATCGCGGAGACCAAACTGCCACGCCCCAGGTGCCGCGATCACGATGACGACAACGACCAGCGCCAGGATCGAGCGTTTTACTTTCGTGAATAGAATCATGGATCCACCGATTGCGGCCAACATCATGCCAGTCCCTAAATCGGGCTGCTCAACCACCAAAATGAATGGCAGCAGGAAGGCGACCATAGGGACGGCGAGCTCTTTAATACCCATCCCGGAACCCGCGCTGCTTCGATGCGAAAGGACTTTGGCCATGACCATGATCAAAGCTAATTTCATCGTCTCTGACGGCTGGTAACGGAAAAATCCAAAGTCGATCCAGCGTTGGGCACCGAGCGCCACTTTTCCGAAGAACGTGGTGTACAACAGTGCGCCGAGATTCAGAAAAAACACCCATCCAGCGATCCGCGCGACGATAGCGTAGTCGATCAACGTGCATATGAAAAACACGCTCCAACCGATACCGAGCCAAATAAATTGCGAAATAAACAGTGGCTCAACATCGCGGGAGTGGGGACCGTGGGTCGCGCTGTAAAGGTTAATGAGGCCGATGACGTTCAGGGCGAAAATCACGAGAATAAAATTGAGATCGAGACGTTTGAACAGCGTTCGTTCTTCGACTTGAATTGCTAAATCCACTTATTCTCCTTCCACGGTTGTTGCCGGCAGATTGATTTTGGTGGTCTTTTTCATTTTCAATTCCCTTTGACCCGCTTCGATCATCTCTGGGTGATACTTCTGGAAGTAAGATAAAACAATGTCGCGTACGATCGGTGCAGCGCCCGTGTTTCCGTGACAACTATGCTCTGCTAGGACCGCGACGGTGATCTCTGGATTGTCGGCTGGGGCCCACGCGATGAACCAACCGTGATGCCGCATGTGGATCGGTCGTGACATGCAATTGCCGTAAATCTGGTCGGAAGAAAATCCCATCACTTGGGCGGTACCGGTTTTACCCGCCATCGGAACGCCCGGGATCTTCCAGAATTTGGCCGTCCCGCGATCGCCATTGGCGACCCTTCGCATAGCTTCTTTAATTATCTTGAACGTCGAATTTGAAACCTTCACGCCGGTTTTTTGAGTCTCGGACAAATCGCGAACGACTTGCGGAAAATTTTCCCTGAGGACTTTGCCTTCTTGATCGATAATCTTCCGAATGATGAAAGGCTTTACGACTTTTCCTTCAGTGCCGATCGCGTTGTAGGCAACCGCCATCTGAATCGGCGTTGCGGTGACGAAACCTTGGCCGATCGCCGTGCTCAAGTTTTCGCCCGGCTGCCACTCTTCACCCATCGTCGCCTTTTTCCATTCGGAGTTCGGCATGGTGCCGGCCACTTCGCGTGAAAGCTCGACGCCGGTCTTTTGACCAATGCCGAGCGGGTTGATATAGGCGAACATTTTGTCAACGCCCAAGGCAATTCCCATTTTAAAGAAAAACACGTTCGAGCTTCGTTCGATCGCTTCGTATATTGTGATCATGCCGTAACCGTTACGATTGCTATCATGGTAAGGTCTGCGACCGAACATGAAAACACCGGGCGCCGCCACCAACGTGGTTGGGCCAACTACTTTTTCGGAAAGCGCCGCGACCGCAACGAAAGGTTTAAAGGTTGAGCCCGGCGCCTGGAAATCTTGAATCACTTTGTTCCGTAACGGTTTGAACGGATCGTTTATCAGCCGCGACCACGTGTTTGCGGAAAAGCCGGTCGAAAAATCATTCGGATTAAATGAAGGTGTACTAACCCATGCCAGCACTTCGCCGTTTGCTTTCATCGCGAAGGCAGCGCCGATGCGTTGATTGTCCGTCATCGACTTATACGCGGCCTCTTGCACATCGCGATCGATTGTCAAAACGGCGTTGTTACCGTGAATAGGTTCTAGATCGCGAATTTGTTCACCGTAAATGTTTGGCGTCTGGGTGACGG
>JACMRP010000146.1 GCA_014376325.1 Pseudobdellovibrionaceae bacterium | reverse complement strand
TTTATTCGCTTGCGTTCGGGACATCGATCCACCAATAACGGTGAAATCCTGGCTCGAAACGAAAACCAACTTGCCGTTAACACGACCGTAGCCGGTCACGACACCGTCGCCAGGAACGATATTCTTATCCATTCCGAAATTTGTACTGCGATGAGAAACGAAACGGTCCATTTCAACAAAGCTTCCTGGATCTAATAAAATATCCAAACGCTCGCGTGCCGTGAGGCGACCGCCTTGTTTGTGTTTCGCAATTCTAGCTGCACCGCCACCTTGCATGGCGCCTTCGTTTCTTTTTTCAAGCTCGTTCAAACGCATTTGCAGAGGACTCAATTCTTCCATTTTAACTCCGATATAAATTTAAGGGTAAGAGCGGCCGTACAGACGTGGGAACGGAATGGTCTCTCGAATGTGCGGTAGTCCGCAGATCCAGGCGACAGTACGTTCTAGGCCAAGGCCAAAGCCACTGCTCGGTACGGAACCATAGCGGCGGACGTCCAAGTACCACTGAAAATCTTCTTGCTTCAAACCATGTTCGGCGATTCGTTTGATCAGGATATCAACGCTTTCTTCACGCTGGCCGCCGCCAATCATTTCGCCAAAACCTTCGGTCGCTAACAAATCAGAACCCATCGCATATCCAGGATCTTTCGGATCCTCTTTCATATAGAAAGCTTTGATCGCTTGTGGATAGTGATGCACAAATACCGGCTTATCAAATTTTGAAGAAACGATCGTTTCATCTGGCGCGCCGAAGTCGTCGCCATTAACGAACGCGGGATTTTCTTTCATGATAAGTTCGACGGCTTCTTTGTAATGCATTTTTGGAAAAGGGGCGATAATCGGCGAAAGCTTCGTCGTATCGCGCTCTAAAACTTTCAACTCTTCCGCGCGATTTTTTAAAACGCGCTGGACGATGTATTCGACAAACTGTTCTGCCAACTCCATATTGTCGTACATATCGTTGAAGGCAACTTCGGGTTCAACCATCCAAAATTCAATCAAATGGCGCCGAGTTTTAGATTTCTCTGCGCGGAACGTAGGTCCGAAGCAGTAAACTTTTCCAAACGCGCGTGCGGTTGCTTCCATGTAAAGCTGACCGGATTGCGACAGATAGGCTTTTTCGTCGAAGTATTTGGTTTCAAATAAATTCGAAGTGCCTTCGCAAGCCGACGGGGTAAAGATTGGCGCGTCGGTCAGTGTAAAACCACGTCCGTCGAAAAAATCTCGAATAGCTGAAATGATTTCGTGGCGAACACGCAAGATGGCGTGCTGTCGCTTAGAACGAATCCACAAATGGCGATTTTCCATTAAAAAATCAGTGCCGTGTTCTTTCGGAGTGATGGGATAATTTTCGGCTTTGCCAAGAAGCTCAGCCTCAGCGACGCCAACTTCGAATTCGCCTTTTCGTTTTGGATGTTCACGTACGGTTCCAACGACGCGAACGGAACTTTCTTGAGTCATCTGATCAAAAAGTTCGTAGGCAGCATCACCGCAGTCTGCTTTAAAAAAAATGCACGGAACGATTCCGGTGCCATCGCGAAGTTCTAAGAATTTTACTTTGCCGGAAGAGCGGGTATTGTAGACCCACCCTTTAAGCTCGATTTTCTGACCGACATAGTCTTTCAGATCAGAGATGTAATGCCTCATGAAAATCCCTTCTTATTAAACCAAAGAAGGGTTTTTACCATGACGAGATCAAGAATCTCACTTGAAAATTCGGACGCACAGCAATGACTTAAGGCGCCGCGCTACGGGACCAGTTTGCGAATTTCGAGCAGAGCTTTTTTCACGTTCAGCCTGCCAAGGGTTTGAACCTTGTATTCATGATTTGGAACCACATCGACCGATCGCATCAAAGCAGACTTAATGTCGTAAACTGTCGCTGAAGGGCGATCGCTCCACAACAGAGCCGCAGCGCCACTGACGAAAGGTGCAGCCATCGAAGTGCCGTCCATAAAACCGACTCTATTTTTGGTGATCGTACTTAAGATTTCGACCCCAGGAGCGGCTAAGTGCACGAGACCAAAACCTTTGTTGGACCATGAAGGCATAAAATCATTTACGTTCGATGCGGCCACGGTGAGTTGGTTTGGCATATTGAAAGCCGCGGGATAGTCCGGCGAGTAATCAATATCTAAACCGTCATTTCCGGCAGCGACAACGACGAGAATGCCCTTCTGATTCATAGATTCGAACGCGTTTCGTAAAGAAGCCATGCAGGGTGCGCCTCCCCAACTTGCGTTGATAATGCGGGCGCCTCTTGTACTCACGTACTGCATCGCCATAATTGCGTCACCGATCGATCCGCCATTTTTTCCGTCAATAAATGGGGCGGGGACAATCTTCGCCTGTGGCGCTATTCCCTTTATATATCCCTTTGCGTGATCCGCGGCGATGATTCCAGAAACATGGCTTCCATGATCGCTCAGAGCTGCGTCGGTGCTTGGATTCGAAATAAAAGTGTAGCCCGCATAATCGTCAACGTAACCATTGCCGTCATCATCGATTCCGTTTCCGGGAATTTCACTCGTGTTATAGGCGATTCGTGGCGCAATCTGCGGATTATTAACATCGACGAAAGAGTCCACGATTCCGACAACAACATTTTGCCCGTATATGTTTTGTCCCCAAGCGCTCGAAGCCTGAATCATGTCTTGGCCCCAAGTGTCTGATGCCGTCGCGGTTGCCGTTACTCGGTCGGCATCACGTTCAAATTGAACGACACGATCGTATTCAACTTTGCGGATTTTATCCAACTGAGGTTCTAAGAAATGCTTCTTGAAGTATTCCACGCTCGGCGCGGATTCGACGGAAAACTCGCCAGATTCCCACTGGACCACGAAGCGGGTATTAAGCGCTTGGCCAGAGCAAGACGAGCTGCCTAAATTACCTGAGTCGAAGACCGAAGTGCTTGTCTTTGGACTGCAGGCGGCAAGTAATAGAACGCAAACGCATATTAGAGTCCGAACATCCATGTTCTCTCCCGAGGAACCTTCCTGGTCCCATCAGTGAGACAAGGTCAGCGGAAATCCTCGGTTAACTCATCGGTGTATTTTGAACTTTATATAGTCTGGAAAGCGGCCAGACTTAAGGTGGTCTAGGGCAGAATGCGCCCCTTAGCTACGGAAACAAGCGCTTCTACGCGTTTGTTTCCGTAGAGCGGAATAAAATGCTGCATGTGATAGTTGACGCGATATTTGTCCTGAGAAAGTGCTTCCACAATCGAATGTTCAGGAACTGCGTGACTAAAACCTTCTGGGGCAGCGCCCGCAAAAATCTGAGTCGCCATCGCCAGCATTTTCATCGAATGCACGTCGTCTCTTTGAAACAGCGTCCGCCATTCTAGGCAGAAGAGCTCTTCCAACGTGTAAGAGCTGACACTGAAAAATTCAAAGTTTCGAAATAGCTGCGTATGATCCTCCGAATAAACTTCAACAATGTCTTCGTCAGTAATTTTACTGAGCATGTCGGCGGGCGGAGTAAAGCCAAACTTCATCATCGCGCGCCAAGTAAATTTCTTACTGTCTCGCAAAGATTCGCGTTCAAATTGATGATCCACGCAAAGGCTGTTGTAGAATTCTAAATTTTTAATCGTGCTTTATTTTTGATGAACGGGAAGCGCTTTAAAATATTTTAAACCCGGACGGTAAGCCGCTTTTTCGATGCCCGCTTGACGTAGTAAATCACTTAACTGGGTCGTTAAGCCCATAAAGTTAGAATCGTAATTCTGAAAGTCTGGTGAGGTTGAGGTTGAAATCACGAACTATATTTCCTGAACGAACTCTTTAAGGAAACCCGTGAACTGAACTTCAACTTTTTTCGCCGTATCGGTCACTTCTTGGTGCGATAATTTCTGTCTAGAAATTCCCGACGCTAAATTCGTAATACAGCTAAGGGCCGCAACCCTCAGACCCAAGTGATTAGCCGCGATGACTTCAGGAACCGTGCTCATGCCGACCGCTTTGCCGCCAACAAGTTTCAGGTAACGAACTTCGGCTGGAGTCTCGTAAGTTGGACCGCTGACGCCGCAATAGATGCCTTTATGAAAACGTGTTCCTTGTTTTTTAAAAACAACTTCCATTTTTTCAATCAATGTTTTGTCATAGGCTTCTGTCATATCTGGGAAGCGGGGACCAAGTTCTTTAATGTTCGGACCCATCAGCGGGTTCATTCCCATCAGATTGATATGATCTTCGATAATCATAAAATCGCCGGCCTGCATGGTTTCGCCGAAGCCACCGGCAGAGTTCGTCAAAACCAAAGTTTCGATTCCTAGCAATGCAAGGATCCTGGTTGGAAACACAACGGTTTCCATACTGTGACCTTCGTAATAATGATTTCGACCTTGAAGAATAACTACGGACTGGGAACCAGCTTTGCCGAAGATCAGATTGCCTTGGTGGCCTTCTACCGTTGTCGGCATAAAGTGCGGAATATCTTTGTAAGGCAAGGTATGTTCGACTTCGATCTCTTTAACGAAAGAGCCTAACCCGGACCCGAGGGTGATGCCGACGCGAGGCTTGCTCTGAACCTGAGATCGGATGTATTTTACCGTCTCGGATAATTTCTGAAATACCATGAAAGCCTCACTACTGCAGAGTTTTCAGTATCAAACTCGGAGTCACTGTTTTTTGCAAGGAGATATTGACCGAGGTAGTTAGCATGGGAACGGCCGATTTTAGTAGTTCGGAATCGTCGCCGTGAAGAGTGTACAAAATATCGCCAGCTTGCACGGCATCTCCGACCTTCAAATGGAATTCAATTCCTGAAGTTGGCAAAATAATATCGGTTGTTTGCGCTCTGCCGGCCTTGATGACTATGCCCGCAACGCCAATCGCCTCGGTGTTAAAAGCCTGCACGTAACCTGACTTTTCCGAAACCACTTCAATTTTTTGCTTTGGTTTTGGCACTGCAGACAGATTCCCACCGTGAATTTTGCAGAGGACTTCGAATTTTTTAAGCGCTTGTCCCGAATTCAAAATATCCAAAGCCAAATCGTATCCCTCTTGAGCAGACGTCGTTCGGCCGGCCATAAATATCATGTGGGCAGAAAGCCATAGACTCAGCTCTCTAGTGTCGTGATATAGATCGTAGCCCGACGGACCAATAAAAGTCTCGCCTTTCATGATCGCTAGACACTCTTCAACTTCCAGCGAATTGCCCGCGTATCTGCCCAGCGGCTGATCCATATTCGTTATTAGTGACACTACTTTTTTGCCATAGCCCTGGGCGATGCTCATGAGTTGAAGCGCGAGCTTTTCTGCATCGGTGGCGCTTTTCATGAATGCGCCAGAACCATACTTGACGTCTAAAACAAGTCCGTCGATACCTTCCGCAAGTTTTTTGGACATGATGCTCGCGCAGATCAGC
>JACMRP010000145.1 GCA_014376325.1 Pseudobdellovibrionaceae bacterium | reverse complement strand
GGTGCCCGGCAACCATGGTGGTGAATCTGAAACCATCCTTGGCAATTGGATGAAGGCCCGTGGCAATCGCAACAAGCTCGTGATCGCGACTAAACTCGGAATGGAAATGGGTCCGCACAAAAAAGGTCTTAAGAAAGACTACATGCTTTCCGCGGTCGAGGCCTCACTCACCAGATTGCAGACCGACCGGATTGATTTGTACATTGCTCACCGCGATGACGAAGAAACTCCATTAGAAGAAACTTTAGAAATGTTTGGTCACCTGATCGTGCACGGTAAGGTCCGCGTCGCGGGCGCCTCGAACTACACCAGCAAACGATTGCGCCACGCGCTTGAAGTCAGCCATAAAAATGCGTTCCCGGCTTACCAATCTCTGCAACCGCATTACAATATGTACGATCGAAAAGATTTCGAAAAAGATTTGTTAGCTGTCTGCGAAGAAAATCAACTCGGCGTGACTCCGTATTTTGCACTCGCATCGGGATTTTTAACTGGCAAATACCGCAGTGAAAAAGATTTTAGCAAAAGTTCACGCGGCAACGGTGCGCAGAAATACATGGACGAACGTGGGATGAAAATACTGAACGCCCTCGACCGCGTCGCTAAAGAGCACCGCTCTACTCCGACGTCGGTGGCGCTCTCATGGTTAATGGCGAAGCCCTACATCACGGCCCCGATCGCTAGCGCCACGTCGCCAGAGCAAATGAAGGACCTGATTGCGGCGATCTCGCTGACGCTGGATCCACCTTCGATGGAATTATTAGACTCCGCCAGCGACCCGGGAATGTACTAGCAGATGGCGATCTTACAGAGTGTCTTGATCTGGATCGTAGTGCTCTTGCATATTTATTTTTTAGTTTTAGAGATGTTTTTGTGGACGAAACCACTGGGACTTAAGACATTCCGTATGAGCCCGGCGCAGGCGCAAGACCGGGCGGTGCTGGCCGCGAATCAAGGGCTTTACAACGGATTTTTAGCGGCCGGTTTAATCTGGGCGCAATTTCATCCGAACGCATTCTTCGGTAATCAGATCGCGATCTTTTTTTTAGGATGCGTGGTGGTCGCGGCGCTTTACGGCGGATATTCCGTGGGTAAGAAAATTCTTATAATCCAGGGGCTTCCGGCGTTGGTGGCGCTGGCGGCACTGCTACTGTCGCAGCCTCTGCCTTCTTAGCACCACAGCCCAACGTAAAGCGCAGTGGGGCATCGTTGACGTTATTGGTTAGGAATTGCATTGCGGAACCTTCGACCATCAAGATATCCACGCCTTCGGCGTTGAACTCGGAAAGCGCCTTTGCGGATTCGATGATCTTTTCTTTCACGACACAGCCTACGACCACGGCTTTGAAGTTCGATTTTCCGCCGGCACCAAGGTTCATCGTTAGTAACTGTGAACTGCCGGTTTCCATGCGCACTCTTTGAATCGTTTCGTCGAGTTCTAAGTTCGCGGCGATTTGATTTGCCGGAGTGCTCGTCGTCTGAACGCACATGATGTTTGCGACCGGTCTGACCTGAGCCACTTTGCCTTTACGTTTCAATGGACTCTCGGTGGGCTTCACCTGGGTATCCTGGGCCGCGATGATTTGCGATCCCGCAAGGACCTTGATGGCGTCATTTTCAACGAGAGATTTTTTAGAAATTAAATCGTCGACACACAAAAACCCGGTCGCGACGCTTTGTTTTTGAATTTTGAGTGTAAGATTCGCCGGCTGTGTCGTGCCCATCTTGACGGTTTCAGAATTTTCGGGGGCAGTGAAGGCTCCGTTACCACCGACGTTGGCGTTACCGATTTTTTCGTCTTTAGCTCTTCCGTCATCACGAGCAGACACTGAGCGTCCACCTTTCGCGCAAGCGCTCAAGTTCAAAGTCAAAGCTGCTAAAATCCAAATAAAGCTTTTCATCGATAACTCCGGTAGCAAGGGGATCTATAGCCTTTACCTTCAACACCGGGACCACCGCTCAGAGGCTCACGCCGCCGCTCCGGTGTTAAGGCTTTAGACAAGGGCCTTTTTTTGGGATATTGCTGTGGGCATGAATTGGACCAAGCTGTGGCAAACGCTCAAGAAAAACTCGCTAATTCCGCTTTTCGCGATGGGAATGAACTACCAGGTGCAAAGCAATACGCCGGCGTTTTTTGATGCCTCGCCGTCTAATGATGAGATCGACGCTTCGGTCTTGGACGAGCGACAAAACGTCAATCCAGTGGAAGCGCTGAAAAGCCTTGCCGGGATTTCGCTTCTGGGCACGGAGGTCACCACTTATCCCGCATCGCTTTTCATGCGCGGAGCAGATGCGGATCATACCTTGTTTTTGTGGAACGATCTGCGATCGGATAATTTTACCGGGCCCAATGGCGCCACGGATCCTTTTAGCTTCGGAAACGAATTTTCGAATCGCATAAAAATATTGAAAGGTCCGCAGAGCCTTTTGTACGGTAGCCAAGCTTTAGGCGGTGTCGTTTTGATCGACGAAGACCCGGATCTGTCTTCTTCGGCAGAGCTGATGGGTGGCAGCCTCAACTCCTCAAAGGCACTGGCTGAAGTCCGTGCGCGGGGAGAGGGCTGGCGCCTTGCCGTCGGTGGCAGCGCCTTCGTTACGGACGGTGTTTCCTCCGTTCGCGGAGCCGAAACTGATGGTCGTTATAAATCCTCTGCGACCGCCATATTGAATTATGACCTCGCGAACTCGGACGAGATCCAGGTATTAGTAAACACCTCCCGCGAAAAAACTTCTTACGATTTGCCCCCCAGGGACGACGTGAACGCCAACACCGAAAATCGTTCTTCGCAGTGGAAACTCCGGTATAAAGCGGATTGGTCCGACACGAGCGAGAGCATTTTTTTACTCAGCGGTCAGGATCTAGATCGCGACAATCGAAATCCCGCAGACGCGCAGAATGCAGATTTTTATATCGACCAATCGCGCGGCCAGCGCCAAAGTTTTTTAAACAGAAATAATTTTGTGATGGCCGGAAGCTTGTGGCACGTGGGTTACGAGCACAATCAAGAGCAAGGAAGCTTCTTCAATGTCTCTAACCTCAGTGTCGCAAGCAGCTTCCGCCCAGAGCTCCGCGACGATAGTGTATATTTAGTGAACGACTGGAGATTCGAAAATTCGGACCTCGCTTGGGGCGCGCGCGGCACTTGCGAAGACGGTAAAGATTGCCTCGGCGTTTACCAGTTGTCTTACCAGTATCACTGGCGCGCTTTGCAGCGAAGTGTCTACGGAGTTTTAAGTACGGGCCTGAAACGTCCGACAATGTACCAATTATATTCTGCTTACGGCGATCGCGCTTTAAGTTCCGAAAGCAGTCAGGCCCTTGAGGTGGGCTTCGTTCAACGATCGGGGACCTCGCAAAAGTTTCGGGTTTCGTTGTTTGAAAATCGCTTCGCCGATTTGATCGATTATGATTTCATCGCCAATAAATCAAAAAATACAAAAAGAGCAAAAAATCAAGGTATTGAGCTTGCGCACGAATTCGATGCGGTCTTTGGCGATGCGCAAATTTCACTGGCGCTGATCAACGCGAAAAATGAGGTCACTGGCCAAAGTTTACTGCGACGACCGACGTTTCAAGCAAGTTGGAATGCGGGATTTCATTGGACCGAATCATTTCGGCTAGGCAGCGAGCTGAATTACGTGAATGATCGCGACGACATTGATACCGGCGGAGTCCGCGTGCGCCTGCCGAGCTTCGTGCTCTGGAACGCGGTGATTTTATACAAGTGGCTCGGGGTTAGTTACTTCTTGCGGGTGAACAATGTGACGGCCACGGATTACGAAGAGATTTCTGGTTACCAAACTCCAGGTCGTTTTTATTGGACGGGTGCGAAGGTGACTTTCTAATTTTTGCGCAAAATTTGTCCGGGTACTTTTTGCAAAATCTCCTCTGAAAATCGTCCTCTCCCTCTAGAGAATGTCTTTTGTGATTATTACAGCGAATTGACATATTGTGTCGTTCATAGTTTTAGGGTATAACACCCCTCTCGATAACAAATGCATATTGAATGAATGGGGAGGCTCCAAGCCGTGATCGACTCTAACGGGACAAATCCGAACGTAATTGAAGAAGAATTGATGGACGATCTTGACGAGGAACTTGATGAGGATCTTGACTCGGATGAAGCCGAAGACGAATTTGCAGACGAAGCATTGAGTGCTGAATCTTTAGAAGGCACATTAGGCCTGAACGCTTTGAACACACTCAGCGAAGAAGAAGATGATCTCAATTTAGACGAAATTGATAATATTCTTGTACTGACCGAAGATAAATATCCACGTTTTACACTGGCGAAAAACAAAGCCCGTTTTTTACGTATGGTTAGCTGGTATCGCGCAAAAGAAGAGTGGATCGAAGTAGCTCCTCTGAGTGGCGTCACTAAGTTATTCAAGCAACAGACTAAAGAGCTCGAAGGCATTCGCTCTTCAAAGCTTGATTACGAAATGGAACTTGAGACCGGAACATTGACTCCTTCACAGCGTTCTTATCGTCGTGATGAATTGAAAATGTGCCGTGTTCATGAAAAGATGGCGGTTCATTTGATTTCTAAACTTCAGGTGAAGATCAAATCAGGACGCAGATAGTTTTCTAAACGAAACTTAGCTCAAGCCGAGCTAGTGAAAACCCGGGTTCAGAAAATCCGGGTTTTTTTTGTCCAAAAGCTGGCAGCCTGCTTGCATTTCAATTCTGTCATATGGGTCGCAACTTCGTCCTAATCATAGTAACTGCATTTACGCTGATGAATTTTTCGACAGCCATGGGCCAGAATTCGTCAACCACGGCCGGAGCGGCAAATGACCATTCGGCCATCGTGACCGACGG
>JACMRP010000144.1 GCA_014376325.1 Pseudobdellovibrionaceae bacterium | reverse complement strand
GTCGAATGGATACACGGCGTACCCGGTAAATCCATATTACAATGGCTCGAACAACGGCAGCTTCTGCGATTGCCCTTTTGGTTATCGTCCCGTCTATAACGGACAGTACGGTCTTGGTTGCGTGAGCGCCGCAACTTTTCAGCCTTACTCAAACGGCGCAGTTTACTGGGGTTGGGGAGCGAATAACAACCAGTGGGTGAACATTCCGCAAGTCAGCAATACTCAAGGTTACCCTTTGAACAATTCATGTTACCGCAACGTTGCCCAATCATGTTTCGTAGATCAAATCAACTCTTGTGGTGGTGGCGCAACTTGCCAAGCAACAGGCGGAGGATCCAGACTCGGTGTTTGCACGAGGGCCGGAACGAACTCTGCGTACCAGAATTACAACGGCGGTTATCGCTAAATTACACAATGCACCAAGGCCGGGAAAAGCCCTCCCAGCCTCGGTCTTTTGTTTCTGACGCAAGCCTTTTGTGCTACACCAGAGGCTATGACAAATCAAAATCCCCTCCTCGAAAAATTCAATCACAAAGACCAAGCCGTTCCATTCGATCTGATCAAAGTGGAACATTTTTTACCGGCAATTGATGCCGCGATCGACCTCGCTAAAAGCAATATCGACTCGATTAAAAAAAATAAGTCGGAACCGACTTTTGAAAACACGATCGTGGCGCTAGAAACCTGCAGCGAAATTGTTGAGCGGGTCGCCGGAATTTATGGCAATTTAGAATCCGCGAATGCAAGTCCCGAACACCGCGCGCTTGCCAAAGACCTGTACCCAAAATTTGCTTCTTTCGGGTCTGACGTCAGCCTTGATTCTGAAATATTTCAAAAAGTAAAAGTCGTTCACGACAAAAGAAATTCATTAGATCTTAATCCTGAGCAATTAAAGCTGCTCGAAAAAAGTTATTTGTCATTCGCACGTAATGGAGCGCTGCTTGATGACGCGCAAAAAGACAAACTCCGCGCGATCGATCAGCAGTTGTCCGTTTTGGGACCCCAGTTTTCAGAAAACGTTTTGAAAGCCACGAACGAATTTGAAATGTGGATCGAAAATAAATCCGATCTAGATGGTCTGCCAGAGGGTGCGGTCGAAGCCGCCGCGATGGCGGCAGAAGCCAAAGGTCGCAAAGGCCAATGGTTGTTTAGTCTGCAGATTCCAAGTTATTTGCCATTTCTGACTTACGCAAAGAGTCGCCCGCTGCGTGAAAAACTTTGGAAGGCGTTCGGATCAAGAGCCTTTAATGACAAATTCGATAATCAGGACCAAATCAAAAAAATCGTGACCCTCCGGCATCAACGGGCCCAGTTGCTAGGATTTAAGTCACATGCCGATTTCGTATTGGCAGAACGTATGGCGAAAGATCCGACGACGGTCCGCGAATTTACTAATAAATTATTAGAACCTTCAAAGAAAGCGGCCCTTCGCGATTTCGAAGAAGTTCGTTCTTTCGCGAAAGAGACAGATGGTCTGAGCGATTTGCAGCCTTGGGATTTTTCTTACTACTCCGAAAAGCTAAAAGAGAAGAAATATTCTTTTAACGAAGAAGATCTGCGGCCTTACTTCAAACTTGAAAATGTGGTTGAAGGCGTGTTCGAACATGCGCGCAGACTTTACGGACTTACGTTCAAGGAAGCCAAGGGTCTGCCCGTCTATCACCCGGACGTCAAAGTTTACGAAGTGTTTGAGGAAGCCACCGGCAAGTATATCAGTCTTTTCTACACCGACTTCTTCCCGCGCGAGACTAAAAAAGGCGGCGCGTGGATGACTTCTTTCCGTGACCAGGGTTTGCTTGCGGGCAACGTTCATCGCCCACACATCAGCATCGTCTGTAACTTTACTCAACCAACAGCGACCAAACCCTCTTTGCTCAGCTACGACGAAGTTCGTACGTTGTTCCACGAGTTCGGACACGCACTCCACGGAATGCTTTCAGACTGCACGTACCGCTCCCTCAGCGGCACGAATGTTTATTGGGACTTCGTAGAGCTTCCGTCGCAAATCATGGAAAACTGGGTTGGCGAAAAAGAGGGCTTAGATATTTTTGCCCGCCATTACGAAACAAACGCGCCGATCCCGGTGGACCTTGTCGAAAAGATAAAACGCTCCGCAAACTTCCAAAAAGGTTGGATGTCTTTACGCCAACTTCAGTTTGGGATGTTAGATATGGCTTGGCACTCCGAAGACCCAAGTAAGATCACCGATGTTGACGCCTTCGAAATAGAGGCCACAAAAACCACCCGCATCTTGCCAAAGATTCCAGGTACAAATTCTTCATGTGCCTTCAGTCATATTTTTGCCGGCGGTTATTCTGCAGGTTACTACAGTTACAAATGGGCCGAAGTTTTGGACGCCGACGCATTTGAATACTTCCGCGAAGAAGGATTATTCAACGCGGAAATTGCAAAAAAATTCAAAGACAACGTACTTAGCCGAGGCGGCACCGAACATCCGATGGAGCTTTATATTAAATTCCGCGGTCGCGAGCCAGATCCCAATGCACTCCTGCGCCGAGACGGAATGATTTAATGGCGAAACAGAAACTGAGCCTGAAGGACAATAAAAATATTGCCCTCGTGTACCGTCTGCAGACGGCCGAAGCGGTCACGCTCGCTAAAAAAATTGCGGTGTGGCTGAAAGAAAAAGGCTACGCAGTGTACACGGCCCCACAGCAAAAGGCGATTGCTGGAACAAAGGCGATCACGACGCAAGCAAATTTAAAAAAGATGGGCCTGATCATCGCGCTTGGCGGGGACGGCACTTATTTGCGTGCGGTTCGGATCTTGGAAGGCGCGCAGATTCCGATTGTTGGAATCAACATGGGCTCGCTCGGATTTTTGACCGGAAATCGTGCCGAAGATGCATT
Organism: Pseudobdellovibrionaceae bacterium; assembly: GCA_014376325.1. Next base: position 4,174 of record JACMRP010000144.1, on the reverse strand, counting down.
TAAAGTGATCGACGAAACTCTGCAAGACAAAATGGATTTGCGCCCGCGATCGATGATTCACACGTTGATACGCCGTAAGGGCAAGGTCCGCGCCGAATTTCACGCGTTGAACGACGTCGTGATCGAGCGTGGTTCCGGCAGTCATCTGATCAGCACCGCGATTTACAGCGAAAAGTTTTTAGTGAGCGAAGTGAAAGCCGATGGCTTTATTATTGCTAGTCCGACAGGTTCCACCGCTTATAATTTGGCAGCGGGTGGACCGATCCTGCATCCGGAGGCAAAAGTGTTTGTAGTGACCCCGGTTGCCCCGCACAGCCTGACCAGTCGGCCATTGATATTTCCGGACGACTTGCAGCTGTCTTTTAAGACGGACAGTCGCACCAGGGTTGCGCAAGTGATCGTGGATGGCCAGAAAGAGGCCGAGCTCACTCCGGACGACGAGCTGGTGATCCAGCGAAGCACTTACGATCATTGGGTGGTACGTAGTCCGAGCCATAATTATTTTAATTTACTGCGCGAGAAGCTGAAATTCGGCGATCGGGCTTAGGGCCCACGCCCACAAGGAGCAAGTATGCTACTAGAACTTAAAGTTTCAAATTTTGCGATCATCGATAATTTACATATCGAATTCGAAAAAGGTTTAAATATTCTGAGCGGAGAAACCGGTGCCGGCAAATCGGTATTGCTAAAAAGCCTCGCGTTGCTCATGGGCGAAAAATCTTCGATCGATACGATTCGCACCGGTTCAACAATGGCGACGATCGAAGGGTCTTTTGATTTAACCAAACGCCCTGATTTGGAAAAGAACCTGACCGACCTCGGTATCCAAATCGAAGAACACACTCTGATCGTTCGCCGCACCATCTCTGGAGAAAAATCAAAAGTCTATTTGAACGGCAATCTAAGTACTTTGCATAATCTGCGGGACGTCGTGGCCCCCCTTATTGAAGTCGCTGGCCATTCAGCGCCGTTGATCGAAATGACAGGGCAACACGAAAATCGTCATTTGCTTTCAAAAGCTTATCATCTGGATTTATTAGACCAGTACGCAGGAACTTGGGACAAAAGACTGCAATACCAAAAAGGCTACGAGCGCAATCAGGCGATCCAGACCGAAATTCAGAAGCTCGAAAGCGACGCCAAACAAAAAGCACAACGTTTAGATTTTTTAACATTCCAGCGTGACGAAATTGCCGAATTGGATCTTTCGCCAGGCGAAGATGTCGAGATCGAAACCGAATTAAAAGTTCAGAAAAGCGCTTCGCGTTTATTCGCTTTCGTCGACCAGGCAGAAGAAGCTCTTTACACCGACGATGACTCTGCCACAAACCGAATTAAATCTATTCTTAAACGAGGCGCAGAGATCGCAAACGTGGATCCGCAACTCGCCGCCAAAATCGAAGTTCTAGAACAGGCAAAGACTTTGCTGGACGATTGTGTTTACGATCTTCGTCAATACGTTTCTAAAATCGAAGCCGACCCGCAACGTTTAGAAAGCCTTGAACAGCGGCTCAGCGATCTTCGTAAAGTTCAGAAGAAGTACGGCCCGACGGTCGACGACATTCTTAAAGCGCTCGAAAATATGGAAAACGAAATCAAAACTCTGCAAAACAGCGAATCCCGCATTGAAGAGTTGAAAAAAGAATCCAGCGTTCTGATAAAAGAGCTCGATAAAGAAGCCGCCGATATTCACAAGCGCCGCGAAAAGGGCGCGCAGTTGCTCGCGACAAGCGTCAACAGCGAGCTCTTAGATTTAAACATGAAGGGCGTGACCTTCCAGGTCAGTATCGAAAAACTAACGGCGCTGAACGCGACGGGCATAAGCGATGTGGAATACATGAGCCAGACCTCCGCGAAAGATCCAAAACGACCGCTAGCGAAGTTTGCCAGCGGTGGTGAGCTTTCGCGCATCTTGTTGTCGCTGAAGCGCGTGGTGGGCTCTTCGAATCAACCACGCACTTACTTGTTTGACGAAGTGGACACCGGCGTTTCTGGCCAGACGGCAGAAAAAGTGGGTCGCAAGTTAAAATCCATCGCGAAGGGACAGCAAGTGATTTGCGTGACCCATCTGCCGCAAGTGGCGGCCTTCGGGGATGTGCATTTCTTTATTCAAAAATCACCACGTAAAGATTCGGTCACGATGGAAGTCATCGAGCTTCACAGCAAAGACCGCGTCAAAGAAATCGCACGGCTGATCTCTGGTGAGAAGATTTCAAAGACCAGCATGGATCATGCCCAGCAGTTATTGAAGGAAGCTCACTAGATAGTCCACCCGTTCATTTAAGCAGGGCACAAGATGAAACTTTTCGCCGCCCGCCTCTTCGAAAATATGTTTTCCTTCAACGCCGATCTCATCGATCGTTTCCAGGCAATCAGACACGAAGCTTGGGCAAAGAACCGCTAAGTTTTTGATTCCGCTCTGGGCCAGCTCTTTAAGTACACCATCGGTGTAAGGTTGAATCCACTTGGCAGGTCCAAGTCGCGACTGAAATGAAGTCGTGTAGTCCGATTTCTGTAAACCCATCTTTTCGGCGATCAGTTCAGAAGTACGTAAACACTGATCTCGGTACGCGACTTCTGGTGGCTTCATTTTACGATTTTGGCTTGCCGGCAATCCGTGGTAGGTCATCAGATAGTGATCGGCTTTCTTGCCCTTTAGGAAATTTTGCGCGGTTTCTGCAAACGCCGCGATAAATTCTGGTTGATCGTAAAAACGGTCTACTTTTTTAATCTTAAAATTGAAGTTATGTTTTAAGTTCACTTCGTCGATCTTCATGAAGGTCGATACGGTGGTTGCGCGGGCATACTGCGGGTACACTGGTAAAATCGTGATTTCTTCGATGCCCGCGGCCTTGAAGTTCTTCATCGCGGTTTCGATCGACGGATCCGCGTAGCGCATGCCGATTTCGACCTGGGCACTTTCGCCCAAAGCAGCCTGCAGGGCATTTTTAAGTCGCTTGGTAAAGACCATCAATGGCGAGCCTTCGGGAGTCCAGATGCGTTTGTAGTTCCCTGCCGAAAACGCTTTTCTGCGTGGGACAATCCACCAGCGAACCAAAAAATGACGGATCGGGTTCGGGATGCTTATCACCTCCCCGTCACTGAGAAACTCTACAAGGTATTTCGCCACGTCTTCGACTTCGGAAGAATTTGGCGTTCCGATATTGCAAATCATGACCCCACGTTTAGCCATTTATGTCTGTTCCTTTACCTGCGCGACCATGTCTTCGGTTCGCGCTAAAATTTTACTGAGTCCTATCACGTCTAGGTAGTTTCCGTTAAGATATAAATTCTTTGGCGGATTCAACTGGCGGATTAAAGTATTATGTTCCAATGTAAAATGCGGTAAGGCGTTGGGCCAACGGAAGATTTTAAAACCGACAATTTTGCCAGCCTCGCCAAATAGCTTTTGTCGATCCTGCTGAATCTGCTGAATCAGTTCATGGTCCGACTTTGCGATAAGGTTCGGCGAGCGCGCTCCACCAAGGATCCACGTTTCACTATAACCCGGTCCGCGATTATTAAAAATGTAAGTATTCGAAAGAATACCGAGGCTTTCAACATTGTTCCCTTCAGGAACCAAACATCCAAAGCCCTGAATCGGCCGGCTCGGCGTTTCTAAAAACAAGGTGACCGACACGAGCGAGAGAGTTTCGATCTTCGATAACTGCAGGGCAAGTTCTTTGGCGACAGGGGCGACCACTTTTGCGGAAGCCTTCGCGGAAACGCACACAAAATGAGGGATCTCTAAGTCCGTCACCACGTAATCAGAATTCAGATGAATCCTTGTGCCTTGAGATTCTATTTTTAGTCTGAGTGCTTGGATCAGTTCGCCCATGCCGTTTTCGGGGGCGACCGTGCCTTTATATTTTGTCTTTTTTGAATTGGAAAACATTTTTCCGAAGATCGAATCTGCGCTCATACGCTCGATGTTGCCGGCGTAGATTCCCTGAAGTGCCGGAGCAAGTAAGTATCGAACTGCGGGTCCGCCTAGATTTTTTCGTCCCCAAACACCGATGGATTCGTCTGTTCTCGGTTTCAGTTGCGCCTTTGCGAATAATAATTTTGGTAAAAACCGAAAGATCATCGCCAGCGTTTCGGAGATCGTCAGCGGCCAGCGCTTAAGGCCTTCCCGAAATATAAATCTTTTCTTTTTGTACTCAGCGATGGGATG
>JACMRP010000143.1 GCA_014376325.1 Pseudobdellovibrionaceae bacterium | reverse complement strand
GTAGCGGCGCAAATGTAACGTTTCTTTTTTAGCTCGAAGGTCGCTTCGCCACGCTTGGTAACGGTGCAATCAACCCCGAACTTAGCTTTGCAAAGTTCCACCGCGTTTGCTTCTGCCGTTTTGATAACGGAAGTGCGACATTTTGTTTCGTCGCCAGAACTGTGGTTGTAATCGCCTTTTCCGACAACACCCAGGATAGGACCCGGAGCTTCAGAAACTTTTTGTTCAGAGATCGCGCAAGTAAAAAATCCTTCGGCTTTTCGTTCGCAAGTGCGAACCGTGTGGCCAGTCAGTTTTTTGACTCGTGCATTCGCAGAATCGATACAAAGCTGTTCGTCTAGGCCGACCGCAAAAACTTTTGAAACCGACATAGCGCTTTTAGCGCGTTCGCGACGGGCAGCAGAGTCACGACGTTGCTGCTCTTCTTCGGCCCTTCTTCAATCTTCATCGTCATTCCGTGGAGGTGGTTCACCGCGGGGTGGGCCCGGGCGACCGCGCTCTTCCGCGACGGCTGCTTCCGCCGTCAAAGCCGCAAGGATCATTGCAATTAAAAACTTTCTCATCGATTCTTTCTCAAATAAAATTGGTCATGAGTGACACCGGTGAGCGCTATTACAAATCCCGAGCCAGTCGGGACAGTCCCAAAAGTGCCCCCCAAAAGTGACACCACTTAAGTCTTTGAGAAAATCAAAGACCCCATCGAATTATTTTGCGCACCAGACTCAACTTCCAGCCAGCGTAAGGCGGGTAAAGGACTTTCATAAATCGCCCCATCCAAGATTGCCGGAGCACGGCCTTCTGATGACTGAAAGTATCGAAGCTGTATTGCCCGTGATAGTGACCCATTCCGCTTTCGCCGACTCCGCCAAATGGTAAATGATGATTCGCTAAATGAATGAGCGTTTCGTTAATGCAGACTCCGCCCGCAGAAGTTTCTCGTAAAACCTTCGCGATGTTGTCTTCGGAATTGCTGAACAGGTAAAGCGCTAAGGGTTTCGGCCGTTGGTTAACAAACTGGACGGCGTCGTTGATCTGGGCGAAGTTCACGATGGGCAGTAAGGGCCCAAATATTTCCTCGCACATAATTTCGCTATCGCCAGAAACCTTTTCTAGAACGGTCGACTCGATCGACTTCTTGGTGTCGTCCACTTGGCCACCCGAAACAAGTACGGCCCCGCCAGCGATCGCGCGGTCTAAAAGATTTTTTAGGCGGGCCAGGTGAGAGGCGGATATAATTGCGGCATGATCTTGCGCGGTCGTCTTCGACCACTCGTCCATTTTCTCTTTTAGTTTTTTGACGAAGGCTTTGTGCACGCTCGACTGCACGAGCAAATAATCTGGCGCAACGCAAGTTTGTCCGGCATTCACGAACTTGCCCCAGAGTATTTTATCGATCGCGGTATTCAAGTTTGCGGTGTCGTCGACAATCGTCGGCGATTTGCCGCCGAGCTCTAAGGTCACGCTGGTTAGATTTTTACTGGCGGCTTCCATCACGATCTTACCGACCGGCGTGCTGCCCGTGAAAAAGATATGATCAAACGGCAACTTCAGCAAATTGGTCGAGACCTCTTTATCGCCCAAGACCACGACGGCATGATTTGCGGGAAACAAATCGTTGATCGTCTTCTCAAGCCAAGCGCTGATGTGCGGTGTTAGCTCAGAGGGTTTCATCATCACACAGTTTCCGGCAGCGAGTGCCGATAAAAATGGAATCATCGCTAACTGAAACGGGTAATTCCACGGGGCAATGATCAAGACAACGCCCTTGGGCTCTTTGTATATTTCATTTGTGGTTCCGATCAGGATGGTTGGTGATTCGACGGGCTTTGGCTGCATCCAGGACTCAAGATTTGCCAGCGCGTAACGGATTTCTTGAGTCACGGGGTAAATTTCGGTCATCAGCGTTTCAAATTCGGATTTGTTGAAATCCGCCTTTAAAGCCGCGCAGATTTCTTTTTCTTGGGCGATGATTCTTCGGAGTAAAGTTTTAAGAATCTCTCGACGTTCTTTGAGCGCCAATTTCGGCGTCTGTTTTCGCAGTTGCCAGCTTTGCTTCTTTTGCGCTTGAAAAAGTTGTTCTAAGTTCATAATTCATCTTTACTAACCTGGGTTATCTTGGCAAGGCCGCCATTGACCAAAACTCGGATCTTGGGTTAAATAGGCGCATGGCTTCATTTTCACATATTTTAGTGCAACACGAGTACGAAGCGCAGGATGTGCTGCGACTTTTGAATCAGGGCAAAAGTTTTGCGGAACTTGCCGTGCGTTTTTCGAAATGTCCTTCGGCCCCAAAGGGTGGCGATCTCGGCGAAATGAAGAAGGGCCGCGCCGACGAAGACTTCGAAGACGCGGCTTACTTGTTGGCTCCAGGGCAGATGACCACAAAGCCAGTGAAAACCAAATTCGGTTATCATTTAATCCTGCGAAATTCCTAGAAACTTTGCCCAGATCGTTTTTGGCCGCTAAGGTTTTGGCGGCACTTCACGGTTGTAAGTGAGTACGAGTGCATCCCCATCAGGGCAAACCATCGCCGCTTCATTTCCGGTCGCGATACTCACCATCTGCAGATCACCTAAATGGGCGACGAAGAAAGTTTTTGAATCGTTCATCGGAATCGGATTTGCATCTTTACAAGTTTGTGACTCCGTCATCGTCGTCGACAGAACAGATCCGTCAAGCTTGTAGGTGCCTTTCGAGGTCATCCCGCACCCAGAGATTGTTCCCACTTGCGAAAAACTTTTGTTTTCTTCGAAAGTCGCCTTCAAAGTGTCTTGCCCGATCTTGATACCTCCGCTCAGTGGAGTGCCGCTACTGCACGCAAGGCCGCCTAGCGTCCAAGAGCCTACGATACTCGGCAAAATTACCGGTGGATCTGTTGGTTCCGCAGCTTGGGTCGAAAGGGCCGTCAAAAATAATGTCATCGCGAGAATTGCTTTCATGTAAACCTCCAATTAGTTGAGGTCAGTATGCGCCGACAATGGACTCACAAACAAAACACGTTTTCGGGATACGTGTGACGTTTCTACGATTTTGCAGGTTCAAAATAGATTCGGTTCATGCATTCAGTGCAGTGCTGGTGTAATGGCCACGTGCCAGACATTTTTGTGAACTTCGAAGTTTTGTTGCACTCCGGACAAGTTAGCTCTGTACCTTCAAGTACGACGTCTTCACGAAACGCTTTGTACGCGACGAACGGAGCTGCGATTAAGAAAGCCGGGACCAAAAAAAAGTGCGCAACGGGTGCCAAAATCGAGACTGCCGCTAGCGCGACGAAGCCAAAGAATCGTTGAAGGGCCCTGCGGGTTTTATCCTTCGGCGTGTAGACTTTTCCTGGAATCGAGGCGACGTAGACTTTGTCTCTTTGGCTATAAACGCTTATATCCATCATTAGGTTATTAGATCCCTTTTCCCGAAGAAAATAAATCGGTAACGCGGATTTTGTGTTAAAAATGGGCACCAACTTTGAAGAGGTCCAATCATGATTTCGAGATGCTTATTTTCGCCCCTCTTGATGACTCTTGTTCTGACCGCGTGCGGAGTTAAAAAGGACGTTACCGGTGGTACGGGCGGGGCCGGTGGGGGCCCTCAATCTTCAGTGGATCTAAAGCCAAGAGAAAAGGCGGCTGTCGATCTGCAGATGTTAAAACTAAAAAATGAACCTTTAAAAATTACTCCGGTGAATCAAGATCCCGCTGCGGTAAATGTTTTTTCAGCGACGGATATAAAGCCTGAATTTTTGCGTCTACGTAAAATATTTGCGATGCCGATCCCGTACAACGGATGGTTCATGATCGAAGGCGAGACGAAGTCCTACCAGGATTGCGCGAACTCGACAGAAATGAAACCGGTGTATACGCTTTTAGATGATCACAATCAGGTATTGGTAGTCGCTCCCGGCGTGCGTCACCAGGTGTCGCTCGAAAAGCTCTCCGTCATTCGCGTCGATATCGAAAACACCGGCGCCTGCAAAAATATAGATCTGAAATTTTCCGTATTCTACGGAGCGAACGAATAACTTCTATCAACGATTGGCTTGAAGTGCTCCCGGCATCGGGCTTCGTAAGAGTCGAGCGCGCCGACTTCAACCTGGCCGGTGCCGCCGCTCGTTCGCTGAGTGCGGCTTGCGGTGCCACCACAGACTACGCACACCGCATGCTGTTTTGAGACATTTTCCGCAATCGCCATCAGGGTCGGAATCGGGCCGAATGGCTTCGCTTGCCAATCCGTGTCGAGCCCAGCGATGATGACGCGCAATCCGCGATCCGCTAAATCCTGCGCAACTTGAATCAGGCCGTCGTCGAAAAACTGCCCCTCGTCGATGCCTACGACTTTCGTCTCTGGCGCGAGATGCTGCCAAAGCTCGCCCGCAGACTTTAGCGGGATCGACGTAATGGATGTCTTATTATGGGAAGTGACGTCCGTCATGCTGTAACGGTCGTCGATTCCGGGCTTAAAAACCTGCAAAGGTTGCCTAGCATATTCGGCGCGGCGCAACCTGCGGATCAGCTCTTCGGTTTTGCCGCTGAACATAGAGCCCACGATCACTTCGATCCAACCTCTCGGGTGACTAGAATGAGAAAAATCGGTTGAATAAGGGGGCTGATTTTGTGGCATACAAAAGCTATAACGACGACGCTTGCGCTTCGCAAGGCTTTCGCTTAAAATATTCAGAGCTGCACATTATTCATGCAATTAGAACGTCCCCCGGAGGACCCATGAGCGATCACTCACAAAACGCAAAAAATGCCCACAAAGAAGAAGAAGACCGCATCGTCGCGAAAGAAATGCTGCCGTTTTTTCTTTACGCTTCGATTCCCGTTTTGTTGATCGTGTTCATGGCGCTAAAATGGGGTCCCTCATACTAAGTGTGGTCGCCGTTTCGGTACCGTAGTTACACGCTTTTTTGGATCTGCGCTTTTCTGTCGAATCTTGGAACGTGGATTCGCGATGTCGCTGCAAGTTGGGTGATGACTCACCTGACGCATTCGCCGCTGGTTATTTCTTTCCTCGCATTTTCTAGCAGTCTTCCCATCGTTTTGTTTTCGATTCCGGCCGGCTTCTGGGCCGACCACGGAAATCGCCGAAAGATTTTGCTCTTAGCCCAAGCCTTGATGATGATTTCTTCTGCCGTGCTTGGAGTCCAGGCCGCGACGGGTTCCGTAACCGAGACCTCGATGCTTTTACTCAGCTTCATGATGGGGATCGGCGTTGCGCTGAACGGTCCCGCTTACCAGACAGTGCTTTCTGAACTTGTGCCAGCACACGAACAGCAGAACGCGGTGCTGGTTTATTACATTGGTTTAAACATGACTCGTGTCATCGGGCCCGCCATCGGTGGTTTTGTGCTTGGATTTGCGGGCGCGCAGAATGCATTTTTTTTAGATGCGGTTTTTTACTCTGGATTGATCGTATATTATTATCGATGGCCCTTGAAGTCCGCTGAAGTCGCGCGTCCGTTGCAAAAACTGACGAAGTCCGACTGGCTGATTTTATTCTCTCGCAAAAATTCTGCGCTGTGGGTGGAGATTTTCTTCGTCAGTTTTGCGGCTTCGTGCCTGTGGGCTTTGTATCCGGTGCGTGGCCGAATCGAACTGCATTTAGAATCTCTGCAGTATGGGTCCCTGTTAGGATGTTTGGGGCTAGGTGCTTTTCTGAGCGCGCTTTTCGCGAATAAACTGATGAATCCTTCACGCACGCGTGAATCGCTCAGTTTCGCGTACTTAATTTTTGCGGCTGGAGAGGTGACGCTCGCGTTCGCTGACGGATACGCGACCGCTTGCCTCGCGATGACGTTGGCCGGCGTCGGGTGGATCGTGCTCGCAACTTTGATGAACATGAGCACTCGCGGATTAGCTGCGAACTCACAGCTGAAAGCGACGATGCTCGGTGTCTTTCTTGCGGTGTTTTATCTTGGAATGAGCATTGGTAGCATCACTTGGGGCCTCGTAGCGAATCAGCTTTCGTCGTCGAAGGCTTTGATGGTATCTTCTGGATTGTTGCTGCTGATTGGCCTTCTTAAGTACCGCAATTTCGGCAATGACGGAAAGAAGACCTCATGACAAATATCGGGCGGGCTCTGAAGGATGCATTCGTTAGCTGCTTGGATATACGAATTTTATTTTTATTATTGGTACCCTTGTTGCTGACTTTGCTTGTCGGAGTCGTTTTATTTGCGACGTTGGGGACGGTGTGGGTCGCTTCACTTTCCGAGAGCATGCAGCATTCTACCCTCGCAACGCAGGTGTTTGGCGCCTGGAGTTCATCGGATGTTTTTGGCATTGCGACTTCTGTTATTGCGGTCGCTTTGGTGGTGCTTTTATTTTTGCCGATCGCGTACCTGGTCACGGTCGTCATCGTGTCGATTGTTTTGATGCCGATTTTACTCCGCATTGTCGGACTGAAATATTACCCAACTCTTCAGAAGAAATACGGCGGAAGCGCTCTCGGAAATATTTGGAATACGTTGAAAGCCGGCGGCGTGTATTCTGTTTTGCTAATCGTCACGATGCCTCTCTGGCTAATTCCTGGCGGTGCGATCTTGGTGCCAATTTTACTCGGCGCGTATCTTAATAAACGTGTTTTCGTGTATGATGTCCTCGAAGAATATGCGTCTTTGGAAGAGCGCCATCTCATCGAAAGCCAACAGCAGCGCAGCCTTTACGGATTGGGCGCGATTTTAGGAAGTTTCAATTATGTGCCACTGACTTTCGTCGTGATGCCGGTGTTTGCTGGACTAGCCTATGCCCATTTTTGCTTGAACGCGCTGAAAGAGCTACGGGATAATGGATCCACTGAAGAGGTGGCTTCATGATCACACGTACAAAAAAGTTTTCCTGGAAATATTTACTCATAGCGGCTCTGGCAATCATCGGTTGTGCCGGCAAAGCCACTCACGCGGATCCGGTCCTAGACGCTTCGGGTAATCAATCTGAAGTGCTTGTTGAAAGTAAAAAACCGGCGGCGTCGGGCAGTGAGTATTTGCTGATCTGCAAAGCGAAGAAGAGTCGATTTCATTTTGATTGGACTGCCGCAAATGCGGGGAGCGAGCAGCTCGATCAAAATTCCGTTCGTTATAAATTCCGTGCGGCCACAAAGCCAGCGGGTGGCAAAGGCGAAAATCTTAAAGTCGGCGAGTGTGGTTGGGCAGGACGCGCGCTCGCAAACACGAAGCACGAAACAGAATTTCTGATGAAAAGTCTTTCCGACGAAGCAACGCAAGCCTTCTACAAAATGCGAACGGGCAAAGTCTTCCAGCTCCCAGTCCGCCAAAGCAAAGCCGGCATGATCGTCCTGCCAAAATCCGCAATCACGGTGCTTTAAGGTACGCCCTTCTTTTTGGGCAAGCGTTGCGTCACTTCGTTGACGCAACGCTTGCCCAAAAAGAAGGGCGTACCTTAGAGCACCGTGATTGCGGATTTTGGCAGGACGATCATGCCGGCTTTGCTTTGGCGGACTGGTAGCTGGAAGACTTTGCCCGTTCGCATTTTGTAGAAGGCTTGCGTTGCTTCGTCGGAAAGACTTTTCATCAGAAATTCTGTTTCGTGCTTCGTGTTTGCGAGCGCGCGTCCTGCCCAACCACACTC
>JACMRP010000142.1 GCA_014376325.1 Pseudobdellovibrionaceae bacterium | reverse complement strand
GAAAAAGTTAAAATTTCGAAAGTCGCGATCTCTCACGGAAGCCTTGCGGTGAAAGTTGGAGAAGGTAAAAAAGCGACAGAAGAAAAGGTTGCGGTACTTGATACCGGAGTCAGCGTCGGGGACTTGGTCCAGGCGTTGAACAAACTCGGGGTCAGTCCGAAAGACCTGATAACAATACTTCAGTCCATCAAGGCAGCTGGAGCTTTGCACGGGGAATTAGAGATTTTATGAAAATATTGTTTCTTAATGAAACAGCATTTTATAAAATGAATGTTATAGAACAAGTTTTAGTTTCAGACACAAGGATGTGTTTGGGACGCGGGGAGGGTGAGGAAGAGATCGCGAACCAAGGATGGGTCAAGAGTCAAAGTTCCTTCGCAGGAAACGGAAGCAATGGATCAGCAAACATCAAGGATTGGTGTCAACGAGCCGAAGCTAATGTTCATCGAAAGATGAACTACTCAGAATCAAAGTGCAGGATGCACGAGATTCTCAGACTCAACTCCCCTTTTTTTTCTCTTCAAGTGACGGGGTAACACGATATGAAAATACCCAATGATCCGCTTAAGGGACCAGGACCGCAGCCAAAGTCGATGGACGAAAAACTAAAAGATGTTTCGGCAATGTACGAGAAACATTTTTTGGGCGAGATGATGAAGGCGATGCGGTCCACGGTTAAAGAAGGCGGCTTCGTTCAGTCAAACCAGGCGGAAAAGATTTTTCGCGAACAACTCGACGATCAGTATGTCGAAAAGTGGGGCGAAAAAGGCGGTATCGGTTTAGCAGACCTGATCTACAAGCAGATGATCGACAAGTACGGCGTTCAGATGGGACTGAAAGCTCCGGTCGAAAAACCGCGTGGCCCGTTAGTCATGACTGAAAAATCTTCATTCACCGCAAAGCCATTTCAGAACAATTCTAAAGATGCGAATGTTTCGTTTCGCTTTGATCGTAATCCGAATGAACCCGTGGGAAAGCCTCTTGAAGTTTCTAGCCCGTGGGACGGAACGCTTCTGGGTAAAAAGACTTTATTAACGGGTGAAACCTTGATGGAAATTAACCATGACAATGGTCTAAAGAGTCAGATGGTATTCAAGGGTGTTGCCGGTTCACTCAAAGAGGGCAGCAAAATCCAAGCTGGCGAGACTGTTGGGCTTTTAAGTCCTGAAGCTAAAACTTTCTTTTGGCATACCCAGACTGGACCACAAGTCCCTGAAACTACTCCGGAATAAATTGATTGGTTTCGTCTCATTGTGATACTATTTAAGAGTGGGCAGGATGCCCGAGAGCTAGGAGAAACTTATGAAAATTACGCACAATAAAGTTGGCCAAAATTTAAACATGGTCGATGGTGCTAAAACTGAGCGCGCAAAAAATGGATCCCCAATTTCTGAAAAAGATTCAGTCAAAGATGCTGAAAAGTTAAATGCACTTGCTGATCTGGGTGGCGCATCTCGAGTGGAAGTTTCTCCGCGCGCACAAGAAGCGAGACGCATCAAAGAAATCGCGTTATCTGGCGCCGATGTCGATGAAGCCAAGGTTGCAAAGTTTCGCCAGTTGATTGATGACGGAAAATATAATGTCGATGCGAAGGCCGTTGCCGATCGCATGGTCGACGAACAACTCTCGATGGATGATCTCAAAAACGGCTAGATAGATGATTGAGGCGCGCATGGATGCAACGCACGATAGAAGCTACCAAAGATTACTGGCGAACCTTGAAGAGTTAACGACTCTTTACCGTCATCTTTTGGATTTAGTACGTAAAGAGAAGCAATTGCTGATCGATGCGGACATGGAAAAGCTCCAAGAAAATAACGAAACCAAAGAAACACTTCTTTATAAAATAAAGTCGACGGACGGAATGCGTGCACGTTACGCTTCTGAGCTTGCGTCCCTTGTAAAAACGGATGCCGAGCAACCTCGTTTACTGGATATCGCAAAGAATCTTGGCGGTCCCGAGGGCGAACGTCTGCGTATCATTCACGCGGCGCTCGATATGTTGATCAAAAGACTTTCTACTTTGAATAAAGAAAATGAAGTGGTCGCGCAGTCTGCTTTAAAAAACCTCGGCGGCGCTTTGAACAACATTAAGGACACTTTGAGCGGTAAAAAAACTTACGGCGCAAAAGCGCAAGTACAACGTGGTCCCGAAACTGCTGGGCACTTCGTTAGTAAAGAAGCCTGATAAGCAAGCTTAGCAGGATGCTGAGCTCTCAACGAAAAGAAGGACAGGATGTCTAAAATTTCGTCTATGATGGACTTAGGCAAACGCTCTCTGATGAATAATCAGACGGCTTTGCAAACGGTCGGTCATAACATCGCGAACAAAACGACTGAGGGTTTCTCTCGTCAACGCGTTGAAATTTTATCGAACGCTCCTGTCGGAGAAGGCAACCTACGAATCGGGATGGGCGCGCGCGCAGGTGTCGTTACCCGCACCAACAATCCTTGGTTAGAAAAACAAATCGGCCGTGAAGGCACAAACCTCGGTTACGCGGACGCAAAGTCTGAAAGCCTCGGTCGGGTAGAACAAGTTTATAATGAACAGACCAACAAAGGCCTGAACCAATACATGAACGGATTTTTCAATTCGTTTCGCGAACTTTCTAATAACCCCGAGTCTTTGTCTTCACGAACCATGGTGCGGGAATCTGCAGAGAGCATGACCAAGGAATTCGGCCGGGTAGTTACTCAACTTCATGACGTTCAAGACGATATCGACGGACAGATCATCGCGACGACCAACGAAGTAAATCAGATGGCAAAAGAAGTGGCGCAGCTGAATGAAAAAATTCAGATCGTCGAAGTTCAGGGGATGCCCGCGAACGACGAGCGTGATCGCCGTGATTTGTTGCTCAAGAAAATGGGCGAAAAGATCGACATCTCTTGGGCCGAAGGCACCGACGGTCACGTCACCGTGACGGCAGGTCGAACCGCGCTGCTAGTTTCTGGAACCTCTTCGAACGAAATTAAAGCGAAACACACCGACGAACGTGATCGTGTAGAAATTTTCTTTCAGTCTTCACAAAATGGAACTTTGTTCAACGTTACGGATCAGATCAAGGGCGGCAAAATTGGCGGCTCGCTGGAAGTACGTGACGACGTCATCGAAGGATTCCTGACTTCTATCGACAACATGGCTTATTCAATGGCGAAAGAAGTGAATACGGCGCACATCGAAGGTTTCGATAATAAAGGCAAAGAAGGCGTTTTATTTTTCGATATGCCGGAAGACGTAAAAGGAGCGGCTAGCGCTATCGCGATGAACCGTACGGTTTATAACAATGTCGGCAGAATCGCCGCGGGAGCGAAAGCCAATGCCCCCGGTGACAACACCGTCGCGAACGTGATCTCGTCTTTGCAGAATCGTCAATTGATGGATGGCGGAGTCGCTACCTTCGACGATTATTACAGTACGCAGGTTGGGCAGATCGGCGCACTTACTCAGCGTGCAGTTTCTAATCAGGAATCGCAAAAGAACGTCGTCAGCCAACTTCAAAATATTCGTGAAAGCGTCAGCGGCGTAAGTCTTGATGAAGAGACGACGAAGATGATTGAATTTCAAAAAGCGTACGAAGCTTCGGCAAGAATTATCCGAACGGCCGATGAAATGTTCGATACCGTCCTTAACTTGAAACGTCTGTAAGAATAAAAAGGAATAAGCAGTGAGAGTCTCCGATAAGATGCGCTACAACCAGGTGGACCAGAATGTGGCTAAAAACCGCATGGATATGTCTGATTTGCAGAATCAGGCGGCGACCCAAAAGCGTATCAATAAACCTTCGGACGATCCATTAGCTGCGACCCGTGTGCTCGGCGCACGCACCGAAGAGCGCGGCAATCAGCAGTTCATAAAAAATATTAACAACGCAAAGTCATTTCTAGATTTTACAGATCAATCCCTCGGTGAATTGACAGAGATCCTGATGCGGGCAAAAGAATTGGCAATCAGTCAGTCCAATGATGCCAGCGGCAATGAACAGTCGCGGATGGTGACGGCTTCAGAAGTTGAGCAGATCTATAACCAATCTGTGCAAATCGGTAATCGCAAATTAGGCGAAAGATATATATTCGGCGGTTACAAAACTCAGACCGCACCATTTACCCAGACCGGCGATTACAAAGGCGATGACGGCGACATGAAAATTGGAATTCACAAGGATTCCTACGTCGCGATGAATATTCCAGGCAATAAGGTTTTCTTGGGGCAAGGACTGACGTCGGACGGAATTGTTCGGTCCAGACAAGAGACTCCACGGGATGTGGAGCAATTGCGCGACTACAAAGTCGAGGAGCAAGATCGTCAGAAGCAAAACATTGAAATTGAAGACAACCGTATCGAAACGCGTGCGCCAGCAAGTACCTACCGCGCTCATCGCATCGGTGCGCTGGCTAAGGATCCCGTCACAGACAGCAGCGGTATCAATGTTTTCCAGACGCTCAAGGGCATGGAGATTTCATTGCGGGCCAATGACAAAGAGGGTGTTCAAGAGGCACTCGACACTTTGGACCAGGCGATTTCGCAAGTTGTTCTGGCCCGAGCGGAAGTCGGTGCTCGAGTCATGGCCGTGAATACCACGACGGACTCTTTGCAGAAGGCGATCGTCGACAATAAAGTCACAGCTTCACAACTTGAAGACGCGGATGTTTTCGAAACCGTCTCGAATATTAATAAAACGGATAGCGCCCTGCGCGCGACGCTCGAGACTTCGGGCAAGGTTATTCAGTCCAGCCTCCTTGACTTTCTAAAATAGAAATTATACCTACAGTTCCGCTTAAAGATGCCGATACTTTATTGTGCATTATTGGGCATGAAGCCCCTGCTAGGAATAAAGGAGTAATCCTATGTTGGTTCTCACAAGGAAGTTGGGTGAAAGCATCGCGATTGATGATCACATCAAGATTCGCGTTGTTCAAATCAAAGGCAAACAAGTGCGCCTG
>JACMRP010000141.1 GCA_014376325.1 Pseudobdellovibrionaceae bacterium | reverse complement strand
GTCAAAGCTTACGCGGGAATGTTCCCCATCATGAATTGCTTTACGGGGGTGGTGATTACTTCGGCATTGTACTTCGGTGGGTGGATCAGCCTCGAAGGCGGCTTAACGATTGGCGCGGTCGTGGCGTTCCTGATGAACTCACAGGATTTTATGCCGCCGCTGCGGGATATTTTAGAAAAATACCAGCAGTTCCAAAATTCGCTGACCAGCGCCGAGCGGATTTTTACTTTACTCGATGAGCCGGCTGAAAGTGAAAACAGCGGCGCGGTCGCGATCCCGAAACTGCACGGCGAAATTGATATTCGCAATTTGAATTTCCGCTACGAGGCTCAGCTGCCTTTGGTTTTGAAGAATATTAACTTAAAAATTGCTCGTGGCGAATCGGTCGCGATTGTGGGCCGCACCGGCAGCGGCAAAAGTACTTTTATTTCTTTGCTGCAAAGATTTTACGAAGCCCCCTCCGGCACGATCTTTATGGACGGTAAGCCGCTAGAAGAAATCACGCGACACTCTATTCGCACCCATATCGGCGTGGTTCAGCAGGACAATTTTATTTTCCGCGGCACCATCGCGGAGAATGTTCACTTAGGTGATCCATCGATCACGGTTGCGCAAGTGGAAAGCGCGCTCGCGCAAACCGGATACCTTGAGTTACTGAAGCGCACGGGGCGGAATTTAAATTCTGGGGTCGAAGAGCGCGGCGCCAATCTTTCGGTGGGCGAACGCCAGCTGATCGCGTTTGCGCGCATCTTGGCGTTTGATCCCGATATTTTGATTTTGGATGAGGCCACCGCGAACATCGACTCTGAAAGTGAATTAATTCTTCAGCGCGCAACCCAGCTTGTGATGAAAAGCCGGACCAGCATCATCATCGCGCATCGTCTTTCGACCGTGCGGGAATGCAATAGAATCATTTTACTGAAAGATGGCGAAATCATGGAGATCGGCTCGCACAATGAACTGATGAATCGTCGTGGTTTGTATTATCAGCTGGCAAGCGCAGGGCTTGCGGAGGAATCGAAGCCCTCAACCGACGCGGTCGCGGGGTCTGCATTACCGGGCGATGGGGCAACAGAATGACGCCGCAGGAACTGTTAGCAAAATTAAATCGCGACATTCCAGTGTCGAAATTCCTGGGCTTCGAATTCGTCGAAGCGACCCCGAATCGCGTGGAAATTCGTGCGCGTTTGAACGAAAACATCAATCACAAGGGCACGGCCTTCGGCGGAAGCCTCTACACACTTTCCGTACTTGCGGCCTACAGCCTAGTTTACCTAGGCGTTGAGTGCGAAAAAATCAAAACCAACAACCTCGTGATTCAAAAAGGCGACATTCAGTATATGAAGCCCGTGACTAGCGACTTTGACATCATCTGTGAATTTAACGGAGTGGAAGCGTATCAAAAATTCTACGAAGATCTAGCGCGCTGGAAGAAAGTCCGCGAAGTTATTAAAGTTCGCGTGTACTGCCAGGGAGTTTTGTGCGCGAAGCTGGATGGCGTCTTCGTGGTGCAACTTTAATCCGTTGAAAAAACCGCAGCGCGTTTTACGATCACGATGTGCATAATGCGCTCATCGCTTTAAAATGTTCCATTCATTCAGCAGCGTATAAGAAACAACTTACTAAGAGTTGAGCCTGACGAGGACCGAGATGGATGCAATCGCAATGATCCATACAGCAAGACCAATACTTGCGCATTTGTTTTGATCATTTGAAAGAATCAATTGATAAGCTTCTTTTCCACCGCGCTTCAACCACAAGACTGCGGCTCCCGGAGCACTTAGAATAAATTCAAAAAATATTTCCCATACGAATTCAAAAACTATTGCCATATCTTTTTGCATTAAATGAAAATATATCGGTCAAGTTCCTGATGTCTTTCATGACGATCGCGATCATTTGCGATTGCGCCGATGCCCACACCAACGCCGATGATTGTGGAAGTGACTTGTTCTTCAGTACAAGCGGTAAAATGAAGCCAACTTTCGATCAGACCTATTACGATAGTTTTGTTCATGAAAGGACCTTTCTGCGATGGCATTTTGCCACCAACGGTTTGTTTGTCCCATAACAAAGCAAGATCGGCGCCTAATTTGCTGGAGCCATTTAGTGCAAGTTCTTGCAAACGCAATGATTTTGCTCTGCCTCTTTCGACTCCAGATAAGAGGCAAAAGCTGCGCAGCGGTAAGAAAGGTCAATCAACGTGCCCAAATCCATGACAAACTTTTCACCACCCAAGTTGAGCGTTAAAGTATCTACAAAATTTTCTTCGAAGAGGATTTCTTCGGCATTTACAAGCTTTGCGAATCGCATATTAACCTCGCAGTGAGTAGTAGCTGATGACAAGATTTGGATTGAAGGGAAAAGGAACCGCTTCCATTTTCGGCTCATCGATCAGCCTCCCAATTTCTTTGCCGTCGACTTCTTCTTTCGTCAGAAAATCTGCCAATTCAAGTCGTGGGGCCTGTTTCGCTAAATAATAAGCCTGATTTTCGTAAGCTTCGTCTTTCAAAGAAATCTGATCGCCGACTTTCAAAGTCTGCGAAGAGATATCCACTTTCTTCCCGTTCACGCGCACTTTCCCGTGTGAAATCATCTGGCGGGCCGCCGGAATACTTTGAGCGAAGCCCAGGCGAAACAATAAATTATCTAGCCGCTTTTCTAAAATATTGATGAGTGCTTCCATCCAGTTCGCGCCGCGCACGCGTTTCGCTCGCTCGATCAAACGACGGAATTGCTCTTCGCGAACAAGGTAATGAAAACGCAAACGCTGTTTTTCTTCGAGCTGCAACGCGAACTCAGAATATTTTTGTCGGGATTGCCCGTGCTGACCAGGGGGATACGGACGTCTTGCCAAAGCTCCGGGCTTGCCAAGGCCTGGCAATTCCATCAGTAAGCGTCGTTGGCGTTTGAAGCGAGGTTCTTTAATCATGAATAGATCCTTTGATGAGAGAGGATCTATCAGTATTTCACAATATAAAAACCGGGAAGAAATTCGCGGGAGTGAGGGACGCTTGCAAAGTCACTGCAAGCGAAATGAAATGAGAATGAGAATGCAAACTCGACCGGAATCGGACTAGCGCGCTTCGGCCGGAGTGTAATCAATGCGGATGTCGGCGTCTGCCGGTGGAACCGCAGTCCCGTGAAAGCGCACTAGGTGACGTTTGCCTTCCAGCAAATAAGTCCAACCGTTCGTTGCGCCTTGCGGAATCTGCACGCCGTTCACGCGGACCGAGATGGTAGACACGACCGGCTTTTCGGCAAGTGTAAAATCGGTCAAGATCTGCACGATGCGCGCTTTAATATTAGAAACTGCAGAGGTCAAATTCGAACTGCAAATCGATTCTTTCGTGCCGCCCGCAAGATCCGCCAACGCCATCTGCTTAGTGCCCGGTGACGAATAATCGTTAAAAGTTCTGCACGTACTGGAATTATCCAGAACGCCAATGAAATTAAAGATCCAAGATTTTCGACCGTCTTGCGCAGCAGGTTTTAGCTTATCTAGAAAAGTTGCGAGAGTACTTGCAGAAACCGCGCTGCTGTCGTCTTCGTCACTCAGCTCAACGATCGCGAGCAAGGCATCATCACGCAAGAAGCCCGCACCGTCGGTCGTTAAATATGCCGGCGACAAAACCGTCTGCAGGGATTCAAGACCTCGCTCTAAATCTTTGCCGGTTTCGCCTTGAAGGACTCGCTCGGACAGTGTCGCGGTTAAATTCGGGGTCGCGTTTGAAAGAATCGAAGGACTGCCACGGAAAACTCCGCCGTCCCCGCCTGAGCCCACACTCGTGGTGATGACGACAATGTGGTAATCCATTCTCAGTGCCTGAAGCGCCGCAACCATGTTGGGCATTTGTTGGCTAAGACGTGTTTGATGTTGTTGCATGCTCGTGGAGTTATCGACGATCATTACGATATCCACTTTATTGTTGTACAAAACTTTCTGACCAAAGTTTTCGGTGGTCGAATCGATGTCAAACGTCGTTGCGGCTCCGTTGCCGCACCCTGTTTGCATCAAAGAAAGTGCGGCGACAACGAAGCCCAGCAACAACGAACGCATCACGCCGCCTTTTGAGTAAATTGACGAATCGACTCGCGAACGGATTGGCTGATGCTTGTGAACTTTACTCCGTATTTGACGGAATCGAGGGCGCTCTTTGTGTCTTTCACCATTTGTTTGCTAACGACCGTGCAGACCGCGTTGAACGGAGGCACGCCATCTCCTGGCTGGAAATGCAGGAACAAGTTTTGTCCCGGTTGCAAATTTGGATTGTCGATCAGGATACCGGCGCCGCCAGAGCTAATCTCCATGCTGCGACCTTTAAAAACTGTTTTGTTATTGTGAACGATGAGTGAGCAACCGTAAGAGGCCCGCGCGTGACGGCGACGGAAGAACACTTCGGAAATTTCCGATACGCCTGACTCTTTCATCAAACGAATAGATTCTGGTGCGTACTCTTCTATTTCGGCAACGCGTTTCCACGCGTTTAATTTGGTATGCCAAACGTAGTCGTATTCGAACAAAGTTTTCTCTTGCAGCATTTGCACGAGCTCTAATTTAGAGAACGGACCGTAGTTGTTTCCTTCTTTCAGGATATACCAAGCTTTTTCTTTAAACTTCTCGTCTTGCTGAGTCGTGTTCGGCGCGATGGAAGCTTTCGCGGACTCTTGGACTTTCGGAGCCGTTTTCACCGGAGAGTTTTTGAATTTGTCAGCAAATGTAGGATGTTCCATGATGACCATCCAGTCGGCGCGCGCCTCGCAATATACGTAGTCGGTCCAAAGGTGCTCGCCGGCTTCAATTTTCTGAACAATAGTCTCTTCGGAATAAGGTCCTACATGACCACCGTTCAACGAGACATAAAATAACGTTTGCATAATATCACCTCTTGTTTCAAGTAAGGTATCGGTCAGGACCGGACCCGACTTAAGGGTTTGATAATAAAGTCTTTTTGTTGGATCGATTTCTGACGAAAGCGTCAAATTGATTTACAGGACCTTAAGTTATGTTTTCGGATGTTGAAAAAGTTTTGATCACACCATACGATTTCGGCATGGCTGAATCATTTCCTTACCTCCACGGATTTTCCCCAGAAGAACAAGCACGGCTTCGCAAACAGGCTCGGTTCGGAGAACACAAGATTTACCAGAACGTCGAATTGTCGAACGTCGGCGAACTCCTCGAAGTCGGATGCGGCGTTGGAGCGCAGAGCGAAATTTTGCTCCGCCGCTTTCCCGATCTGAGACTGACCGGAATAGATCGCAGCGATAAGCAGCTAGCGGTCGCGGAAAGTGCTTTGAGTCAGATTCCGTACGCGAAGGGGCGTTTCAAAACTTTGCAGATGGACGCGACCGCGATGAAGTTCAACGCGAACTCTTTCGATGGCGCTTTTCTGTGCTGGATTTTGGAGCACGTACCGGAACCGTTGCGCGTGCTTTCGGAGGTACGCCGGGTTTTGCGACCTGGTTCGCCCGTCTACATCACCGAAGTCATGAACTCGAGCTTTTTCCTAGATCCTTATTCGCCGAATGTTTGGAAATACTGGATGGCGTTCAACGACTACCAGCTGACCGAAAAGGGCGATCCCTTCGTGGGCGCGAAGCTCGGCAACTTGCTTGTGCAGCTCGGTTATAAGGACATCGAAACCGAAATTAAAACCTGGCACTTGGACAATCGCAATCCCCAAGCGCGCAAAGACAGCGTTGAGTATTGGACAGAGCTTCTGCTCAGCGCGAGTCAGCAGTTGCTAGATGCGAAAGTTGTGACTCCGGAAATCGTCGATGGAATGAAGAAAGAAATGGCCACGGTCGCGAGTGATCCCGATGCGGTGTTTTTCTATTCGTTCGTTCAAGCCCGGGCTAGAACTTAACGAATGGTGAAAGCAGTTTTGATATCGTTGTTGTTCATTTGCACTTTATTCGCGGGCGGCGCTAGTTTCGCCTCCGAATATAAAGAAGAGCCCGATCTCTGCGTAAAGAACGAAGACTGCAAGAGCGTTGGCGAAGGACTGATTTGTCGGCAAGCAAGATACGCTTGCAGCCCCGCATGCACCGCCGTTCACAAAATTTGTATGCCTGACTATGCGGCTTCGCAGTCGCCGCAGCCGGTGCCGGTGGAGGATCCGCAATGGTACGCTTGCAAAGTCGATTCTGATTGCCGCTTGATCGATACGTTCTGCGGTCGCAATCGCGGACTGAACAAAAAATCCCTCCTCAAATATTATAAATGGTTCAAACGTTCGAAAGCCCGTTGCGAATCGGACCAAGCAGCAGCGGAGCTCGCAACTAAAGTTAGCTGCGTGAATGTCGTTTGCAAAACAGATTTAGAATAAGTAAAACTAACTTCGTCTTTTTATATTTTCCCAAAGAGGTTCCTTTTGAAAATTCTTATGTTCGCCGCTTCTTTCCGCAAAGACTCTCTCAACAAAAAACTGATCCGCAATGCGCAGAAGATGATGCCAGCGGGGCAGGAAGTGACCTTGATGGAGTTTAACGAATTCCTGATGCCACTTTACGACGGCGATATCGAAGCGGCGACGGGTATTCCGGCGGCGGCGCAAAAAATGGTGGACGCGATCGCGGCGGCCGATGCCGTCATTATCGCGAGTCCCGAATACAATGCGGGAATTCCGGGTACACTAAAAAATGCGATCGACTGGACTTCGCGCGCGAAGCCGGACCCGTGGACCGGCAAGCAAGTGCTGCTGATGGGCGCGACTCCGAGCATGATCGGAACGAACCGGGGTCTTTGGCAAATTCGCCAAGCACTAGAAACTCAAGGCTGCTTCGTCTTCCCGGAGATGCTGGGCATGGCTCTAGCGGACAAAGCCTTCAACGCCGAAGGAGAACTCACCGAGGAACGAATCAAGGCAGGCCTCCCAAAACTGTTAGCAAAATTCACAGACTACGCCGCCCACCAAACAAAACGAAAATAACCTAAAGGTACCAGCTCGCTTTTGTGAATAAAAAACCGATCTGGAGCGCGAATCTCAATACATTCGCGCTGAGTAGGAAAAGCGACCTGGTTCTTTTCTCTTTTCAAAAGCGAGCTGGTACCCTAAAGGCCGATGGCGGTTAGCCACTCTTTTGTTGGTAGGATCATTTTTCTGGCTTTGAGGTCGAAGAGGCCCATGGTGAAGATCGCTTCGCTCGCGACGCTGCCGTCTGGTTTTAGCATTTGTTGTTTGAGTTTGCCGATCTTGCTCGGATACTCGATCATTTCGGATGTGATGGTGATTTCTTCGCGCAGGCGAAGTTCTTTTAAGAACTTCAAATTCACTTCCAAGATTACCGGGCCCTGCCCGCTTTCGTGAACCTTCTGGTAGCCATAACCGCGCGGAGTGATAAAGTCCCAACGCGCTTCTTCGTACATCGTTAAATAAGTCGCGTTGTTCACGTGACCGTAACTGTCCAAGTGGCTTTCGCGGATCAACATTTTGTAACTAGAAATGACCGCCATCGTAAGCTACCTACTTCAGCGCTTCGCGGATGACCGACGACGCTTGGTCCATGCCCCACACCACGATCGCGATCACCAGGATGATGCAACCAACTTCGGGCCACATTGCTTGGCCTTGATACTGTATCAACATCGTGCCGATACCTCCACCGCCGACTAAACCGATGATCGTCGCCATGCGCACGTTGATGTCCCAGCGGTAAACGGTGAACGAGATGTATGGCAAAATCACTTGCGGCACGATTGCGAACCAAACGGTTTGCAATTTTGTGGCGCCGGTCGACTGAATGCCTTCGATGGGACCTTCACTGACGGTTTCAACCATTTCGGAGTATTGCTTTGCGAGCGAAGCGATCGAATGGATCATCAACGCGAGCATTCCAGCAAACGGACCGATGCCCACCCACACAGAAAATATGATCGCCCAAATCAGAGCCTCGATCGCGCGAGTAAAGTTTAGCAAGGTTCGCAGCAACATGTAGACGGTGTATGCGACCGGTCCCTTCATGATGTTGCGGGCGCAGAAGAAGCTAATCACGAACGCGATCGGAATCGCGAGCAGCGTCGCCATAAATGCCATGAAGATCGTTTCGATAATGTTCAGAACTGCCTTCGGAAGAATTTCAAAGTTCGGGTGGAACAATCCCTGGAACAACCGGACCGCGCCGGCGAAACCGTCTTCGTCCAAAAGTTCGGTCAGAGAAAACTTTGTCATGTTCACGCCGACGATGATGGTGACCAACAACGCGACGACGAGCTGCCAGCCCGAAAAAGTTTTGTACCAGCTGTTTTCGACCTTCGTGGCTTTTTTATAAGCCGGCTCGAACAATGCTTCGCCTAAAGTATGAACGCGTGAATTTTTGGATTTATTAAGTCCCATGCTGATCGCGCAGCCTATGGCCATCGCAATCAGGAACATGATGAAATTCTCGCCAAGCTTCATCATTTGCTCGGGACTTGGTTGAGCCGCAACGACTAGCAATACCATCGCAAGGTAAGCAAAAATAAAGGCATCAAAGAATGTTCTACGGAAGATATACGTTTTCATGATTGAACCTTTAGTTAATGTGAACTTCTTTGGCGCCCTGACCGTAAATCTTTTCGAACCATTCGTCGGTAATGTCCGAAGGCTTGCCTTCGTAAACGATTTCGCCGCCCTTCAGCGCGATCACGCGGGTCGCGTACTGACGAACCAGACTTAAGAAATGCAAATTACAGATGACCGTGATGCCGAGTTCCTGATTCACTTTTTTGAGGTAATCCATGACCACGTGGCAAGTCGCCGGATCAAGACTCGCGACCGGTTCGTCCGCAAGTAAGATCGAAGGCCCCTGAGTCAACGCTCGCGCGATCGCCACGCGCTGCTGTTGACCGCCCGAAAGCTGGTCCGCACGGATTTTTGCTTTTTCAGAAATGCCTACCAGCTTCAGATATTTCATCGCGCGCTCTTTGTCTTCGGCAGAGAAGAATCCAAAAATACTTTTCAATGAACCGAGGGCGCCGAGGCGACCCATCAGAACGTTGCTGATCACGCTATGACGTGGAATCAAATTGAAATGTTGAAAAATCATTCCGATGTGTTTCCGCAAGCCGCGAATTTCTTCGCCCTCTACGCGCGCAACGTCCTTGCCTTCAAAAATAATTTGGCCAGAGGTCGGATCATGAAGTCGGTTCACGCATCTAAGCAAAGTGGATTTGCCCGAGCCGCTGAGTCCGATGACGACCAGAAACTCGCCCTTCTGCACGTCGAAGCTGACGCCTTTGAGTGCCTGGACACCGTTCGGGTATGTCTTTACGAGATTCTTGATCGAGAGGATGGGTTCAGCCACGATTCGCTCCTACTTCTTCATTAGATCGGCAGCGTTCTTACCAAGGTCGTTCAACATTTTGCGAACCGGCTCGTAATCAGCGTCGGTTGCTTTTTTAAATTCGGTGACGCCGTAAATTTTATTGAAAGCATCTTTACCTTCGGGGGTCGCAACAAAGGCGAGCAGGCCGTCGACGATCTTCGTCTTCATTTCTTCGCTGAGATCTTTACGGAAGATAATCGGATCATTCGGAATTGGCGCAGAGAGTTGCAAAATTTTGATTTTCTTTTCGACATCAGGATACTGAGTCAAGACCAGACGACGGGCGTCTTCTATGTGCTCAACCCCCTTGTCGTCTTTCGAAGGTGGAGAGTAAAAAGTCGCGCCGGCATCGACTTGACCTTGATAGATCATCGATACGACCGAATCGTGCTTCATCGCGAAGACGGTTTCTTTCGGTTCAACTTTTAAATCTTTCAAAGTTTTTAAAGGTAACAAATATCCAGAGGTTGATGCGGGATCCACGAAGGCCACTTTTTTACCCGCTAGATCCGCCAGGGTTTTAATTTTGCTGTCCGCCTTGACGATGAACTGGGATTGATAGGTCGGCAGACCATGGCGAATCACGGTCAGGCGAGCTTCGGCGCCGTACTTATCATGCGCCATCACGTAACCAAAGGTGTTGATCGCCGCGACGTCAGCGCGTTTTGTTCCAAAAGCCTCGACCACCGCGACGAAAGATTGCGGGACCGAGATTTCGTATTTGTAAGGAGTGTTTTTTTCTAAGAATGCTTTGACGAGTTTCGAATTGTCTTCAATCACCTTTGCATCGACGGAAGGAACGAAGTGAACCTTGATTGGATTTTCGGCGGTTCCGAGTTCTGCCTTCTTACTGGTGCAAGCAGTGGTCATTAAAAAAGCCATCGAAATAGTCATGAAGACCGTCATCGAAATACGCAGCCGACGAAGATTCAAAATCATAGAGGAAACTCCTTGTTTTTGGGTCGCGGAAAGTTAACAAAAATTACCGACGGGGCCAACAAAAGTCTTTGCAATTAAAGAACTTCCAAGGGTAGATTGCCTTCTATGACGCAATCCAGCCATCTGCTTCGTCAGATTCTTGTCAAAATTGAAGAGCTTCAAGACCAGGGTCAAAAAAGCCTCGCCGTTTTCGATCTTGATTCCACCTTGTTTGACGTTTCTCCACGTCTCCAACAAATTCTGTTAGATTTCGCTGCGGACCCACATCACCAAAAGACCTTTCCGGAGCAAATACGGTTATTTGAAGGCATTCGCACGCAGCGCAAAGACTGGGGCATCAAGAACGCCCTCGAACGCGCCGGCCTGGATGGCCATCCCTCCGACTTCCAAGAAGCGGTCCGAGATTTTTGGTATGAGCGGTTTTTCGCGAATGAATACCTGCAGTATGATTTGCCTTACGATGGCGCGGTCGAATACGTCAACGCGGTCGCAAATCTTGGAGCGGATATCGTCTACCTGACCGGGCGGGACGTCACGCGCATGGGCAGCGGCTCTGCATTGACACTTAAAAAGTGGGGATTTCCTTTAGACGAGCGACAGACGACGCTCGTGTTGAAGCCACAAAAAGAGTTGGACGATGCAGAATTTAAAACAAATTGGTTCGCGAATTTACCAGATCAAAAATATTCTGAAGTTTGGTTTTTCGAAAACGAACCGGTCAACATCCACCATCTTCGTTTGCAACTTCCGCACGTGAACGTCATCTTTTTCGAAAGTACGCATGCGGGCAAAGCCAACCCGCCCGAAGACATTCCCGCGATCATGCATTTTCTTTTAGGTGACGAATAATGTTGTACGTGATGGCGACCCCGATCGGAGATGTCTCAGAGATCTCTTTACGGGCGCTCGAGCTTTTGCGAAATACGGAAATTATAATTTGCGAAAGTACGAAAGAGGCCAGCAAACTTTTGCGGGCTCACGGCATTAGCGGAAAACAGTACGAACTTCTGAACGAACACACGACCCCGGACGAGATCAAAGGGTTGTTAGAAATCTGCCTTAGCCACGACGTCATTTTAGTTTCCGACTGCGGCACTCCGGGATTCTGCGATCCAGGTGCTGCGCTGGTTAAGTTATGTCGCCAGAAAAAAGTTTCGGTGAAGTCGGTGTTGGGCGCTTCTAGTTTGATGGGCTTGTTATCTTTAAGCGGAGAACGCTTGGATCATTTTGTTTTTCGGGGCTTCGTGCCGGCAGAAAACGAAGCTCGCCGAAAATCGCTGATCGAATTGCAAAAAGAAAAACGCCCGATTGTTTTGATGGACACGCCTTACCGTTTAAAAAAGACTTTGGGCGATTTATTAGAATTCTTTCCGAAACGCCGCGCACTGCTCGCGCTGAATTTATCGCAAGCGGAAGAGCGAATCCTTGAGGGTACGCCCGACCGGCTGATCGCAGACCTGCCTTATGACAAGGCCGAATTCATGATCCTTATTTACGCAGAGTAGAAGCTTTTAATTTTTCGGTGGTTCGCTGAAGGTCGGTGACCCCGTCGCAGACTTTCGTGACAGGCGCGAGCAATGCTCCGTCTTCGGGCCCCAAGGAAGCTTTTATTTCTTCACAAGAATTATTCATCGCTCTTAAATTCGCAAGCGCCTTATCGGCGTTTCGCTGCATGTACCTAGTACTTCGTTCGAACTCGGCCGGACTTACGTTAACTAGTTTATGGCGAACGTAAAATCCGCGGATCAATTTTTCAATCACAATTTCCTCAAGCTCGAAGGTCATCAAAAACTGCTGCTGGGCGGACGAAAACGCCAGGAAGGTGTTTAAAGTTTGCACCTTGTGCTGCGGATCACGGTACTTCCCGAGTCCGCGAAATGTATCCCAAGAGTCATAAAAGTCCTCTTTGGCATCGCTCATGTTGTTGACGGCGCGCGCTTCATCGATCGGTTTTTTTATTAACCGCGCCCGTTCAAACAAGAAGTGCGTAAATTCGTGAATCAAAGTCCAGTCGTCGGCACTTTCCACAAACAAAATGGTGGGCTTAGCCACGCCGTAGCTCAAATTTTCTGAAGTCAGGAACAA
This sequence comes from Pseudobdellovibrionaceae bacterium, assembly GCA_014376325.1. Next base: position 2,000 of record JACMRP010000141.1, on the reverse strand, counting down.
TCCGACAGCATTGTCCTCAAACTCCTTCAGGTACTTTACCAGACGAGGCGTGCTTTGCGCATTTGCCTCCGGTAAAAACGCCAGGCGCACGGGATCTTTAGAAGGATCCTGAACCCGCATCACGTCGATTCCGAAGCTTTGGATGTATTTAATTTTCTCAGCGGTCGACATTTTGAGCATGGGTTTTAGCAATTCAATCTGCAACTGTTTGCCGTAGTCGAGAGTCACGCAATCTTGACATGGAAGAGTCGCGGAAGCCCCAGCAAGGGTTCCCATCAACAACATACTTCCAATGAACGTCCAAAAAATCGTCAGGCGCATAAAGACTTACTTGCAAAGCCCGGCGCACTTCTGAGGTCCCTGATAGACGATATCGCTGCGGACACGCAAATCGACTGAGCACATACTAGACAGCGGCCCATTTTTAGGATGCCAAAGTGCGCGTTTTACCCGATATTCGAAGGACTATGCCCCAGCCCGATCACCTGTTAAAACTGCCCATTGACGACTTTTTAGACGCGGCCCTAAGCCACCTAAAAACGCATCAAAACTTAGTCGTGACCGCAGCCCCCGGGGCCGGCAAAACGACGCGTTTGCCGGCCTTTTTAGCGAAGCATTTTTTGGGAAAAGTTTTGGTATTAGAACCCCGTCGAATGGCGGCATTGGCCGCAGCGGCCAGAGTTGCCGAAGAGCAAAACTGGAAACTTGGACAAGAAGTGGGCTACCAAGTTCGTTTCGCGAATCAAAGTTCAGAAAAAACAAGGCTGCTATTTTTAACCGAAGCTTTGCTTTCGCGAAAGATGGCGCAGGATCCGGAACTTAATGGAGTCGAATGCGTTGTCTTGGACGAATTTCATGAACGCTCATTGCACGTCGATTTGGCGCTCGGTCTGTTGCGAGAACTTCAAGAGCTAGGACACGAAATAAAATTGGTCGTCATGTCGGCGACTCTCGAAGCAGAAAAAATTTCGCAATTTTTAGGCAACGCCCCGGTGCTCGACGTCCCCGGAAAGTTGTACCCTTTGGAATTAAAATATCAGAAAAACTCTCAGTCACTTCAGCTGGCACCACCATTTTTTGAAAATGTTGCGTCCCACATTCGCGAAGCTGCAAAGAGTACCACGCACGACATACTCGTTTTTCTGCCAGGCACGGGAGAGATAGACAGGACTCTTCAGGTCATCCAGTCCTGGGCCGAACAAAACAATATTGATGTTGTTCCTCTGCACGGAAGCCTGCCGCTAGAAGCGCAGCAAAAGGCACTTCGGGCCGCCCCGCGCCGGCGCGTGATCTTGTCGACGAACATTGCAGAGTCCTCTGTCACCGTCGACGGCGTCGCCTGCGTGATCGACACCGGGCTCGCTAAAAATATGAAATTCGATCTGCGAACGGGATTTTCGCGTCTTGAACTCGGACGTATCAGTCGCGCCTCCGCGCAACAACGCGCCGGAAGATCTGCGCGTCAGTTTCCCGGCGTCTGTTACCGGTTGTGGAATAAGCTGGATGAAAATTCGATGCCGGGTCACGAGGTTCCAGAAATTCTACGTGCAGAACTTAGCGACAGCTTGCTGTTTCTGGCGGCCCAAGGCGTTCGCGATTTTGAATCATTCAGCTGGTACGAAAAACCGGGCAAGTTGCCTTTGCTGAGTGCCGCCCAAAACTTACTTTCGCTGGGGGCATTAGATTTGCAAAATAATATTACACCCATCGGTAAAAAACTTCTGACGTGGCCACTGCCCCCGCGTCTTGCAAAATTAATGTTAGGTTCCGTTGAAACCAGAATTCCGCACTTGGGTGCGGACGTTGCCGCAATTTTACAAGAGCGCGACTTTGTAACGAGGTCCGGATCTGAAAGCGTCATCGGCGATAACTTAGAAAGCGATATTCTTTTCAGGATCGATTTATTAAATCAATTTCGCGACGGCGGGCCACCACGAAATGCGCATCGCCTAGGATTACAAACTGTCGATAAAGCCGCTCAGCAAATTTTTTCTTACGCG
>JACMRP010000140.1 GCA_014376325.1 Pseudobdellovibrionaceae bacterium | reverse complement strand
CGAGCTATGGACGTCATTCCGTCGAAGATATTCCAAGTCATGCTTAAACCAACTTGGTAGGCTTCTCTGTACTGCGACCAATTATCAAATTTGTCGTCGCGATTGTTGTAATATTGATACTGACCGAAAAGCGACAGCTTCGGAACCCAGTAGGTCGAAGCGGCACCCGAAAGACTTTTTGCGCCTTCGCTCCGCAATTGAAGCGCTTGTAAATCTGGCCGACTTTCTAATACTTCTTTTTGCAGGATTGAAGTTTTTTGCGTACTGAATGTTGGCCAAACGCCTGTAAGTCCCCGGTCATCAGTTTCGATTCCCATAACTTCGTTTAGCTTTCCGCGAGCGAGAGCCAAATTATCGGTCGCATTCAGAACTTCGGACTCCGCCTCGCTAACCTGTACTTCAACTCGAAGCACATCGTAATTGGTCGAAACTCCGGCTTTCTTAAATGCGGAGACATCTTTTAAGTGGTCCTTCAAAGTTTTTAAATTCTGCTCCGCAACTTGCAGCAAATCCCTAGCCGCGAGGGTTTTATAAAACTGCAAAATGACTTCGCGGCTTATTTGAAATTCGGCCCAGTCATATTCTTTTTTGGCGGCATTTGAAAGCGCGGTAGCTGAGGAATATCTTTTAAGCCCTGCGCCGCCTTCAAAGATCGGAAAAGTCGCCATTAACGTCATGTTCGAAGTCGGCACGACGCCGGGAATTGATGCCGGCGGAGCGCCCGGGCTAAGCGAAACATCCGTAAACACATATTTTTTATCCATCAAATAATTGGCCTGCGCACTGACTGTCGGCAAGAAGGTGTTTAAGGCTTCGGTCTTTTTCCAGGCAACTTCTTCTTGCGCGGCTTTTGCCTTTTGCAGTTTCGGAGAGTGGCTAGAAGACTCGTTGATCGCCTGTTGCACGGTTAGCTCTTGCGCAAAAGCAGAACCCGACAAGAAGCAAAAAACTACTAGCACGCGACTCAAACTGAAAATGAACATATCGACCTCGGTCTATTGGTTTTTGCCTTAAATAGTTTGCGTAACAAACCATTTGTGCTAGAATCTATCAAGGATGAAGAAAAATACAGTAAAAAAACAATCAATGGCTCAGTTTAATACTCAGATGATAACGAAGCGTCGCCCCTCCCCCTTGGACGTGAAGCTTCATCCTGTGTTAGAAAAACATCTGGGCTATTGTCTATATAAGGCTGCCTTCAAGTTCCGCGCGATGATAGACGGTATGCTCGCAGATGTTGGTCTTATTGCGCCTCAATTTGGAATACTGAGTGTTTTGAAACACTCAGATGGGTTGAATCAGATTAGTCTAGGTCTTCAAATGGGTATCGATAAGGCGACCATCGTAAAACTGATCGATGGTCTAGAAAAGTCTGGTTACGTGGTTCGCGTCAGCTCAGAGACCGATCGCAGAGAAAAATATCTCAAGGCCACTCCTCGTGGACTCAAATTTCTAGAGACCGTCATTCCACAAATGAAGGCTCTCGAGGGCGAATTTCTTCAGCCGTTGTCCGCAGAAGAAAAGCGTGTCCTTTTAGGAGCCGTTCCGAAACTGATGATTCCAAAAATAATCCCTTAAAAGTGCGGGTCAGTAGTTTTAGGTCGGGAATATCTCCTATTCTTGGTGAACATAAACAAGTTCTCTTCGAAGTGCTAAGCCTTACTGATGGAACTACAATCAGATATTTTTGAGCTTTCACCGCCGGTCGTTCTTCAAAAAATGAAAATTGCAAACGCGACTAGTTACATCGCTCGGGAAGATTTACTAGAGGGCGGATCCAAGCAGAGAGCCATCGCGCCTTATCTTGAAGATTTAGTTCGTGCGGGGTACACGCACTTTATTTACGCAAGCCCGTTTTGCGGCTTTGCCCAAGTAGCATTGGCCGCGAGTGCGCGGAAATTAGATTATCTCGTGCACATGAAACAAAAGCTAAGCGAGTAATACAGAATAATCAGCAAATCCATCGGCACTCCGAAAAGGTTTTGGCTTCCGGTTGGCAGCGGAAACGAAACCAGCACTGCCTTCGAATGTGCACTACGATGCCAAACTATGGCGATTTTTTGCAAGCCAGGCCCGGGATGGGGATATTTGGTGGAATGTCGCTCGCTAATACGATAGTTTCCCGGCATGAAAACTGCGCTGACGGCCCTTCTGCATCCCCATGATCTCGGTGAACTACTACATTCTTTAGAAACCAACCAACCGTTTGTTGTCCATCATACGGATGACTCCTTGCAGGCCATTACGGATT
>JACMRP010000139.1 GCA_014376325.1 Pseudobdellovibrionaceae bacterium | reverse complement strand
TTGAACGGCTTGCTGGATCTGCTGTGGATTTTCTAGGGTGGACATAAACTTTAACTATCGCTCTTCTTGTAAAATCACAAGCGGACTTTCATTGACGACTCTACGACTAGCAATGAAAGCAACAAAGGCGCTCAGCAAGCAGACACCGACCGAGGTCAAAGCCGGGTAAACCCAGTTGAATACGAAGCTCCCTTCAAAGACGAAGTAAGAAATACAGTAACTGACCACGATGCTAAGTCCCGAACCGATAAATCCCGCTGCGAAGGCCAAGACCAGAAATTCTACCATCACGTATTTTGTGACGGATCCGAATCCGGCGCCAACGACCTTTAGCATATTTAACTCCCAACGACGCAATCGAACCTGACTGCTGACGATGGAATAAAGAACGACGTATCCGGTAAATAAAGCTAAAAACGCCATGAGTTCTAAAGACCAATTCATCTGGTCCGCTATCTTAAGCACGTCGTTCACGGTTCGCTGCACGTCAACGATGGATACGTTGCTAAATTGCTTCGCGAGCTTACCTTGCAATTCGTTTTTGCGATCTTCCGGAAGTTTTGGCAACGCCGTGATAAAAGTTTTTGGAGCGTCGTCTAATACGCCCTCCTGCATGACCACGAAAAAGTTTGGCTGAAAGCTAGTCCATTTGACCTTGCGGAAATTCACAACTTCACCGTCCACTTCGACACCCTGAATATCAAACTGCACAATGTCGCCAAGCTTAATTCCCATACGGTCCGCGTATTTTACTTCTAGCGACACCTGCGCGTATTTTTGTTTGGCGGCATCGTACGGAGTCACGAATGGCTTGCCGTCCACAATCGTTTCGCTGCTCGAAATTTTGTCACGGTAAGAAAGATTGATCCCGCGATTGCGGAAGCGCGCTTCGGACTCTTCCTCTCGAGTGCGGAAGATTTGGCCTTCTTCCAACTTTCTTTCATAATCGATCCCGTTTACTTTCAGAATTCTGGCACGGATCATTGCGGAAAAACCGAGGTCGGTGATATTTTCAGATTTCAGCAAATCCTGAACTGCCTGTTTTTGATCATCTTGAATATCAAACATGAACAAACTAGGAATCTTCGAAGTCGACTCCGTCTTAAATTCATTCTGAAGACTGGCGGTCAATTGCGGCAGAATATTAATTAACAAAGCACCAAGCCCCAGCGCCACAAAAATCGCGAGGCTGCTCGACCGCCGTCGCGCAAGCCCAAGTACGGCGTATTTCAAAACCCAGTTTTTCATGCCCTTCGCGGCGGTCAGGGATTTCAGAAAGACGGTGCCAACCAAGAATAGAACAATCAAAACACCAAAGAACGAAAGCGCGAAAACCGAACCCATCTTTATCGAATTCGCCTGAGTGATTGCAAGAAGCCAGAACATTAGAATACCGGGCAAAAAGATCCATGGCCGACGAATCTGGACGTCCATCGAAAATTTCTCTTCGGCAAATAGTTTCGCCGGTTTTAACTCTTGGATCTTAAGCAGGATCGGCAAACAGATTACCAAGCTTCCGACGACTCCCAAAAACAGTGCTAGCAGTATCGTCTTGCCATGAATGGCCGGCTGCAGATCCACAGAAATTAAACCAGAAAGTGCGCTGTTCAAAAATGGCAGCACCAGTGACGAAACTAAAATAGTCGGGATCATCGACAGGACGCCTAGCACCCCAACTTGTGCGGCGTAAAGTGCCAGCGCGCGAGGTGCCTGCATGCCCAAGCTCCGTAAGATCGCGACCTCACGCATCCGCTCCGTCAGGAAAAGTCGGAACAAGTAGGCGGCACCAAGCGCCGACATGAATAAAGCGACGATGGCGACCAGGCCCAAATAATCCTGAAGGTAACCTAACTGTCTGCCCGACTCTTCGCCGGAGGACTTTGCGGTATCTACACGTACTGCGGGATCTTTCAGTGCGGCCAACAGCGCGGTTTTCTTAGTTTCGGTTTGCTGGTCATTGGCGGTTTTGTAAAAGTAACTGAGCGTAAAAGTACTTCCGTACTGGATCAGGCCGGATTTTGGAATGAGGTCTTTATTAATAAAGACCCTAGGCGCGATCGCGGCAGCCCGGAAAGTTTGCGTGCCTTCTTTTTCAACGATGTCGTTAATTTTTAGTTTTAACTTACCGAGTTCGACTTCGTCTCCAGCGACAAGGCCTAACTGACTTCGAAGCTCAGGATAAATCCAAACGGAATCGGACTTCAGTATCTCTTTTTCGGAGGCGCCTTTGATTTCTGTACCACTTGCCAGAGTCAGGCTGCCGTAGATTGGATAATTGGCGTCAATTGCTCGCACCATCACTAAGCGGGATCCTTTTGCGGAACTGAGCATCGCGAAGAATTCATAAACTTCACTCTTTAATGGATTACCGGACATTATTTTTTGAACTTGGTTTTTTTCATCATCGCTTAATTCGCGACGAATCGAAATTGCCAAGTCAGACGACAGAATCGCTTTCGCATTCGCGTTCATCGTATTTTCAAGCGAAACTTTAAAAGCCTCGAGCGCAATGTATCCGGTTAAGCCAAGGCTTAAATTAAAAATAAAGAAAAGACCGAACTTCCAGCTGCGTAAAAGTTCGCGGTACACCCATTTTGCAAACACTAGGCCTCCAACAACTGGCCTTCAGACAACCGAAGTATTCGCTGGCAACGTTTTGCCAAAGTTTCACTATGAGTCACCAAAATCGTGGTGATTTGATATTTTTTTGCGGCGTCGAAGAATATATCCATAACCTTATCGCCAGTGTGAATGTCTAAATTTCCGCTCGGTTCGTCGGCAAGCAGAATTTTTGGCCTGACTGCCAGGGCGCGTGCGATTGCGACCCGCTGGCATTCGCCGCCGCTCATTCGATTGGGGAACTGATCCAATCGATGTTCTAGCCCCATTTCTTTCAATAAAGCGCGCGCGTTTTGTTCTATGTCGGGCTTTTCCAGAATCTCCATCGGCAACATTACATTTTCGAGCGCCGTTAAATGCGACACCAAATGATATTGTTGAAAGACGATGCCTATATTTTTACCGCGAAAATCCGTAATTTGTTTTTCACTAAAAGCGCTGATATTTACGCCGTCGATAACCACTTCACCCGAGTCCGCCTGATCAAGGCCCGCAAGTAAAGATAACAAAGTGGATTTACCGCTGCCCGACTGCCCAACGATCGCGACCACTTGGCCATTTTTGATGTCGACGTTCACCGACTTTAAAACCTGAACTTTATCTTCGCCCTGAAAGAAACCTTTTTGCAGATTTTTTATAACCAAACTCATAACTGACCTTTGATATCGTTAAAAATGGTTTCAGCGATGATGCGGTGACCGGCCTCGTTGGGGTGTATGCCGTCAGCTAAATTGTACTTAGGATCGCCCGCAACTTTATCCAAAATAAAAGGAATCAACAGCACGTCATGTTTTTTAGCGAGGCTCGTGTACATTTTCTTAAATTTTTCGGAGTATTCTTTGCCGTAGTTTGGCGGCATGTACAAACCACCTAGGATCACTTTTACATTTTGATCTTTTGCGTACTGAATGGCCTGGGAAAGATTCTTTTCACTGTCTTCGATTTTCAAACCCCGAAGCCCATCGTTAGCGCCTAGAATTAGAAGCATCAAATCTGGTTTAGATTTAAAAATCCACTTCAGGCGCCCCACTGCAGAAGCCGTGGTTGCGCCGCTTATTCCGGAGTTCACTACCGTCCACTCTTTTTTGCCGGACTCGTGAATCTTTTTTTCTAATAAGCTAGAAAATGCAGAGTCTTTAGCAACTCCGTAACCTTCGGTCAGCGAATCTCCGACGACCACAAGTCTTTTAGTTTTGGATTCGGCGAATGTTTGGTTGAGTGGAAGCACCGTCGTGAGAAGCAGAAATAAAAAAAGTCTCATGGAAGCCATGAGACTCTATTTTAGACTTTGTTGACAAGTCCTGACTGGATAATGAAAACGAAATTAGTATCGACCGCCGCCGCCGCCACCGCGTCCACCGCCGCCGAATCCGCC
>JACMRP010000138.1 GCA_014376325.1 Pseudobdellovibrionaceae bacterium | reverse complement strand
TTACGAATCGCCACTTCGTAGGCCACCTCCATATACTCCGCGTTGACCATTGGATCGGGCGTTGCCGTCTGCATTGCAAGCATAAGGGCGTCCCGCCTCTGCGTAAGTTCCGTAATCCGCGTGGCGTTCCGTATTGATTCGCCGTCAAAATCTTTTGCGAAGGCCTGATAAAGCTCGACCAACATTTTCTGGGCCGACACTTTTAATTTTGCATTGGAAATTTGCGCTTCAAAAAAGTTGAGCTGGGAGTAAGTTCCGATCTGCGATTTTTTTAGAAGCACCGCGATCCGTAAAAAGTCAGCATCGGCAGAAATAGGAAGAGAAGTCGCTTCGGAAACCTGGACCAATTTCGGCGACAGAGCCTTCTCGGCTAGAACACATTCTGCGCAGTGCTTATCAAGCTCCTCAGGCCCAATTCGAACGACCAAAGCCGTTTCGTAGGCGAGTTTATCACCTTCAGCGTGGGCCGTCGGATCGCCACCATAGTGGCTAAGATAAGGACAGCGAACAAAAATAGTGACTTTATTACGGCTCCCTTCGCGTGCATTAAGGTCTAAATTGATTTGAAGTTCGCCTATTGCGTTAATGCAGGGGTGATGCCATCGTAGAAGTCAAAAAAAACGGAATTTCTGCTATCAGAAATTCCGTCCCAGTTTTTAGGAAAAATACTTATTACTGAATATTGATTTTCTCGTGCTCGCCAACTTTTGTTGGTTTTTTGCCCGTCAGTAAAGACTTTGCGAATCCGACCAAGTACACAACCGCTGACGATGGCGAATCCCAATACTCCGCACTTTCTACGTCGACTCGGATCAAACCGATCTGAGGGTCGTCTTTGCCACCTTCGAACCAGAGTTTGTGCGCCGGCTTCCAAAGCTCGTCGATCTTCGCGCGATCTTCTATTAATTCAGCGTGACCAGACACCGAAATGTATAACTGGTCGCTCGGCTGTGCGTACACGACATTGACGTTCGAATCGCGCTCGATATTTGCGATCTTCATAGAATCTTTTCGAGTGAAGAACCAAAGTTCGCCGTTAAAATCCACTTCCTGAGTCATCATCGGGCAGCTATGGAGAACTCCATCTGCGCCCGCGGTCGTCAGCATGGCCACCTTCACTTCTTTGATAAGCTCACCGAGTTTTTGTACATTTTTACTAGTATTGTCTGCAAATGATTCTTTCATGTTGTTCCTCCTTAGGACTTCTAAAGACTACACCCACAGGGTGACCACCATATCTTGTTCTTATGACGTATTTAGGATGTCCGCCGAAAGATTTCTCTTTTAAATCCATCAAAACGTGGTTAGGATTATAGATAGTACTGGGGGGTTCAAGAATTTGAGTCAAAACCAAGTCCATATCAAAGCCAGCGACAGAGCGATCGTTATCGGCGTAGGTCTTAAGACCGAACCTCTTTCTGAAATCAAAGAAAACTTATTAGAACTCGAAGAACTTGTTTCGGCCGCAGGAGGCGAAATCGTGGGTTCTTTGATTCAAACTCTCCCCGCCTGGAATCCGGCTACCCTCATAGGTACCGGCAAAGTGGAAGAGATCCGCGAAATGGCGCAGGAAGCTCGCGCAACCCTGGTCGTTGTGGACCATCAACTTTCGGGAGTTCAAGGACGCAACTTAGCGCTCGCGATAGGCGCACGCGTGATTGATCGCAATCAATTGATCTTGGATATTTTCGCACTCCGGGCGCAGACATTCGAAGGTAAACTTCAAGTAGAGCTTGCACAGCTGTTGGACCAAATGCCCCGCATGGTCGGTGCATGGATGGATTCGCTGTCACGACAAGGTGGCGGAATCGGGACCCGTGGACCGGGCGAAACCGCGCTTGAAAACGATCGACGCCGCATTCGTGAGCGCGCGGCGATCATTCGTAAAAAGTTGGATGCCGTTAGTAAAAATCGGGCGCAGCACAGAAGCTCGCGGCGTCGGCAAGAAATCCCGAGCTTCGCGCTGATAGGTTATACGAACTCCGGCAAAAGCTCTTTGCTCAATCGATTGACCGGTTCGCAGATCATGACCAAGAACCAAGTCTTCGCGACCTTAGATCCGACAACACGTAAAATCTTTTTGCCCGAAGGCCCGCCCGCCGTAGTGACCGACACCGTGGGATTTATGCGCAAGCTGCCCACGCAGTTGATCGAAGCTTTTAAAGCCACGCTTGAAGAGAGTGCTGAAGCCGACGTGCTTCTGCACGTGATTGATTTGTCATCACCAAATATGACCCGGCAGATTGAAGTCGTTGAAGAGCTGATCAAAGAATTCAACTGGCAGGATAAAAAAATCATTCACGTTTTTAATAAAGTGGATGTCGCTCCGGTCGAGCGACAGTTTAAAGTTCGCCAGTATCCCCGCGTTTTCGTAAGCGCTTTGACCGGCCAAGGCATCGAGCAATTAAAAAAGCTGATGGTCGAAAGTGTTCAGGAAATGCAAACCGAAGTGCAACTGTACTTCCCACGCGCGCAAGAATTTAAAATCTACGACCTCGACCGCGAAACCCGCATCGCGCGAAAAGAAACCGCGTCCGAAGGCACCGTGTGCTACACGCAGCTGACGCCCGCCCTAATGACCCGCTGGAGAGACTACATCGTAAAATAATGCTGGCGCCCGTTCCGGCCGACGTGCCAGGTCCTGTTTCTGTAAACGGGGCGTCGTACGAATTCCCTCGATCAAGACCGGACCTACGTCCTGGATCTGCTTCAAAATTGCCGCGTTTAATCCGATAGAATTGAGATGCGGAACCTTTTCCTCTCGACATTGATTTTTGTATTTTACGCGGGCGTGGCGAACGCCGCTGAAGAATGCGTCAATGGTGCTCTGCCGCAGAACGATCAACTTATTCAGGCCTACCGCAAAAACAATGATCCGTTGAAGAAAAGCTTTATAGACGAAACCAAGCCTGCCGCCACACCGATATGCAATCACGCGCAGAAACAAACACTCAACTTTATGAAAGTGGCGCAAGCTTGCGATCTGATGGCGCGTGCAAACGGACCTTTTCCATCTTCCGTTAAATTGGACTGCTTGGTGGCCTCTACAAATCGCCGTCCCGGTGGTGAGCAATTTATTTGCGACGAAAGCAGTCCCACGAACCCACGCAAATCGGTAAGCCGCGGAAATGCGGCCGACGGTCCACCCAACACCAATCAGTGTTTTACGCGCGAACTGGCAGATTATGTGCGGTACGCAATCAATCAAGCCATCAAGTGCCTCAGCAATGAAGAGCCCATTGACGCCCAACTGATACTCAAGAAAATCAATAACGAAACAAGTTTTAATTTTTCTCTGTCCGGCAATGGCGGTCGCGGCCTGATGCAACTAACCACTCCTGCAGTTCGAGAAATGACCAATGTCAAATACGGACAAGCCCTTTACGTCATGCAAGAAGTCGCGAAGAGTTCTAAAAAATCCTGCGCTCCTTTTCGCCAAATTGCGTCTGCGGACTTGGCAAATCCTAAAGGAATCCAGCAAGGAAATATCTGTGACTGGACGAATACAGGCGACGGCCTTGCGCGCAACTTGCTTTACGGAATCGGTTACCACCGTCACGTTCGTGAAAAATACATCAAGCCTCACTTGCAAAAAATTGCGCCTCAACTTGCCGGCAACCGCGAAATTGTGGGGCTCCTCAGCACCATTAGCTTCGGCCCCGAAGGCATCAAGGGTGCGCTCGGATTACTTTCGAAAAATCGGGTCGGCAAAAAGACGCAAGCTGCCGGCTTGAAAAAATCTCTTCTGTCCCAAAGCAGCTACCTAAACCAGCGCGAAGAAAAGCAGGAAGAGCTGCTATGTCTGAAGCGTAATTTAAAAGACGGTACAAATCTGAAATGCGATGACATGAAATTTTCAGATGCAGAAATAGCGGGCAACACATGCGTCAGCAAATAATCGGTTTGCTGGTGAGCCTTACTTGCACCCTATCGCAAGCGGCAGAACCGAAAGAGATTCAAGAAATCTTCGCGCAGTCGACGGAACTAAGAACCGCTGCTGCAAAAGCGCCAACCGCGGCCCGAAAAAAATCCGAGCTTAAAAAATTAAAGTCGTCGTTATCCGCTAGTGCGAATGCCTATAAAAAAATGAATCCTGAAAAAGGCGACGCGGCTGAAGACAAAGTCACTTTGTTTGCCTTGACCATGGAACCGGTGTTTAAATTGAAAAAAACCAATGCCGAAGAATGCCGAAAAGCCGAACACCAGATCGACCTCGAAGATAAAATGGGAAAACCCGAAGATGCCGTTTTAACTGCCGACGCCCTCGAAGCGCTTGAGTGGCTAAAGGTCCTCTGCCCCCCGAAATAAGCATAAACCCCTGGGCCCCGTTGCAACAACAACGAGGTTGCAATGAATCCGACGCTAACAGGCTCCAAAAACCCTGCGATTAATTCACGACTGTCTACGAAGTTGTCGGTCTTAAACTTGGTGCTAGCTT
>JACMRP010000014.1 GCA_014376325.1 Pseudobdellovibrionaceae bacterium | reverse complement strand
TTCGCTGCTGACACCCGCGCTCGTGTCGAAAGACCTAAAAACCGCTTCGATCGTTATCAACGTTAAAGAACTTTCGCATTTCCAGCTGTTAGCTCTGAAAGAAAAAATTGAAACAACCGCCTCTGCAGATTTACCTTTTGCTAAGGTCGACATCGGCGGAACCCCCGCCGTGCAGACGGACATCAGTCAATTGCTCCAGAGTGAAATTAAAAACTTCGTGGGCTTAGCCTTTCTGGCGTGTCTGTTGGTTTTATTTGTCGTCTTCGCAAACTTCGCACCGGTCATGATCTCGTTCGTCGTGACGGTGGTCGCAAATTTAATGATCTTAGCGGCGATGGCTACACTCGGATATTCTTTCACGGTGCTTTCGACGACGATTCCGATCCTAGCGACGGTGACAGTGATGTCGCTGTGTATTCACTCCATGCTTCGCCTGATCGAAGAATCAAAATTAAATCCGACGGCCCCGCACTACCAAACGGTTTTAAAAACCGCAAGGTTGCTGATCGGATCTAATTTTTTAGCGTCGCTAACGCCGACGATCGGTTTTTTAAGCCTGATGACGACGAAGGTTCCACTCATCCGCGATTTTGGTATCACGGTCGCGATGTCGATCATGATTTCCTGGATGGTCACGACGCTGTTATTGGTGCCGATGTTAATCTTGATGCCGGCACCGAGGGCACGAAAATGGGCGTGGGCTAAAGCACGCTGGGCCCTTTACATCTTTCAGAAAAGCGGCGCCTGGGCTTTTTTAATTATTGCGGTCTCTGTCGCGCTCGCGATCAAGGGGCAGAAACTTTCGTGGACGGCAAAACTTTTTGACGACTTGCCACGTGATCATCAAGTGCGAACTTCTACCGAAACGATCGATCGCGAACTCGGCGGCATGATCCCCATCGACGTAGAGCTTCGCGGTTTGGCAGACGCATGGAACGACCCAAAACTTTTGCGCAAGTTAGATTCTCTCATTCATGATATCCGCGAAATGCCCGGCGTCGGCAGCGCGGTGGGATTGCCCGATTTACTTGCCGCCTCCAGCATGACGAAGACCCGTCTACCAGCAAGCAAAGCTTCTACCGCCGAGATTTTCTTTTTGTATTCACTCTCTGATCAAAGTCCGCTTAAAAATTATCTAAATCCGGACTCCTCCCGCACACGGATCGCCATCCGCACGCAAGATATCCCGTCGGATCAGTTAGAAGATTTGGTTGCAAAAGTAAAAACGCAGGCGCTTTCAGACTTTCCGAATTTACAGGTGACTACGTCTGGGATGGGTTCCACCATTCACAGTTTGAACAACAGCCTTTCCAAAGAATTAATTTTCGGATTTTGGCAGTCGATGATCGTGATCTTCCTGATGCTCACCGTCGTCTTCAGGTCCGTTCGTTGGTCCCTGGTCGCGTGCATTCCGAACCTGGTGCCCCCTGCGGCACTGTTGGGATTTCTCGCGATTTCGGAGACGCCGATCAAGCCAAGTATCGCGATCGTGTTTTCGATTGCGCTCGGTCTTGCGTTTAATAATACCGTCTACCTCCTTGGCCGCTTAAAAAGCCTCCAACGCGGCAGCGAGTTCAAAAAAATAGATATCGAAAAGGCCATGTGGCTTGAAGGCAACCCTTGCCTGATATCCAGTCTGACACTGCTGGCCGGATTTTCGGTATTTATGATTTCTTATTTTGCCATGAACCGAATTTTTGGCTTTTATATGGTTCTGTCGATGGTAGCGGGACTTGTCGGGGACCTTATTTTGCTTCCGACATTGCTAAAAAGTTGTCCGTGGTTATTAACGCCATTCCCGAAATTGCAGAAGGAGAAGTTCATGTCCACGACCGCCGCGATGATTTTATTTCTGTTTGTTGGCGCTGCCGATACTTCAAGGGCCGCGTTGCCGCCCGTCACGATTGAAAAAATCGGACAAGAAATTTCCTCCCGATTGAACGCGAAGGATGAAGAATTCACCGTTAAAATGAAAGTCATCGAAGCGGATAACACCAGCAAAGAGCGCGATATGAAAATCACCCGCCTCAGTCCCGGAAAAAAAGAACACTACGTTCTGGTACGGATGCAGGAACCAAAGGATTTGCGCGGAACTTCGTTGCTCGCAACTTACAAAGACGGCAAGGAGGAGCGCTGGTTGTACTTACCTAGCAGCAAACAAACGCGCAGGCTCGCTGCGGGCAACAAAGATTCCGCTTCTATTTTAGGGTCCGAATTGAACACGGAAGATTTTAACATCAATACCGATCACGCAGCAAAAAACACCCTGAAGCCAGAAACTAAAATCGACGGCAAAGACGCCTACGTTGTCGAAAGTGACGTAGCACTTGTTTCCGGATCTTATTCGAAGGTTGTGACCACGATTGCGGCAGATACGTTTCTGCCGATCAAGGCCGAATGTTTTGATAAAGATGGAAAGCTATTAAAAGTTATTCAGTTTTCAGATTACAAAAAAGTCGGCGCTAAGTGGCGGGCCAGCCAGATTAATATTAAAAATGTGCAAAACAATCGTGGCACCGAAATCGCACTCAGCGGAATTAAAGTGGATCAGAATCTGAAACCGTCGGCATTTACTCCGAAAGCATTGGGCGAAGAGTGAAAAGAATCCTCGTCACCGGTTTCAAACCCTTCCTCGGCGAAACCCTGAATCCCAGTGCGTTGATTTTGAAAGAACTCAAAGATGCCGAAGTCGACACGCTTTTGCTTCCGGTTAGTTTCGACACCGTCTTTGAAACTTTAGAAAAATACTGGGATGCTAACGGACCATACGATGGACTGTTGATGTTAGGCCAAGCCGGCGGACGCAAGTCCGTCTGCTTAGAGCGCGTCGCCATCAACTGGATGGAAGGCAAAAGCATGGACGAAGACGGCGTGATCCCACCCGTCGGCACGTTGATGGACGGTGCCCCTGCGGCCTATATTTCCGACTTCTTCCCGGCCGGCTGGATCGATGCGCTCAAGAGCATCGGACCCGTCGAAGTTTCGCATTCCGCGGGCGCCTACGTCTGCAACGCTTTGTACTTTCAGACCTTGCACCACTTTCCGCAAGATGTAGCGGCGCTGTTCACGCACGTTCCGTACTTACCGGAGCAAGTGGTGAATAAATCAAGCGACACGCCTTCCATGGACCTTTCGACGCAAGTTAAAATCATAAAGGCGATCATTCGTTTAATGAAAGCCCTCTAAAATAAAGTTGAAATTGTATGTGGGAAATGTCGCATCCGTGGTGGGAGTTTGTTCTGCGGGCCACGATCATTTATGTCGTAGTGGTCGTTCTGCTGCGGATTTCTGGTAAAAAACAGATCGGCGAATTATCGCCGATAATCTGGTCTTACTGCTAATCCTGAGCGAAACCGTACAGAACGCCATGAATGCCGGAGATGATTCGGTCACTGCCGGAATCATTTTAGCGAGCACTTTGGTATCGCTCAGCGTGATTACGGACCGACTGGCCTTCCGTTCAAAAAAATATGACAAAAGAACGGGTCACCGAAAGCGAGCTGAAAGAAACTCTGCGAAAATCAGAAGTGATGGACATCGCGCAAGTGCGGTACGCGATTCTTGAAACGGACGGTAAAATTTCGGTGATCAAAAGGAGCTAACTTAAGTTAGCCAGCTTTTTTAAGCGCATCTGCGATAACGATCTCACGCTCGATGCGGTAAAAAATAACTTTCTCTTCAAGGCCATCAGAGGGAATCAAATCTGGCTCAGAGAAAAAATCCCGGAGTCGCTCAATCTTTTTTTCGACGGTGACCCTAGTGGATTCGCGCCCTTCGGTGCGTCCTTTCGCAAAATTAAAAACCAACTTATAGCGAATCCCTGCTGACGGAGTTTTTGCAACTTCCGGAGCTAAAAACCCGTCCACGCCTTTGATGTATTCGGTTTCCAAAAAACCGGTGTCCTGATTTTCGACGG